>JBGVTO010000001.1:0-14669 GCA_041862635.1 Phycisphaerae bacterium
ACTTTAGGCACTCCAAACTTTAGTTCACTTATTCTACTCACTACTCACCACTCACTATACAACACTCACCTCATTTGTGTTCTCCAACAACTGGCCCAAAGTCAGTATTACTGTTGCAACTATGTCATCAACGGTCGCACCTCTTGAGAGGTCCGTTATGGGTTTTGCAAATCCCTGCAGGAACGGGCCGATGGCTTGGGCGTCAGCCATATACTGTGTGAGCTTGTAAGCAATATTTCCTGAGCTGAGGTCAGGAAATATGATGACATTGGCCTTTCCTGCAACGGCACTTTCATCCTTAACTTTTTTGGCGGCTACTCTCGGAACAATAGCGGTATCGGCCTGGAATTCGCCGTCGATAGCCAAACCGGGCTGCCGTGCGCGGGCTATTTTGAGAGCTTCCCTGACTTTGTTCACAATTGGGCCGGAAGCACTTCCGCGAGTGGAAAATGACAGCAGAGCTACGCGAGGTTCTTGTCCCAAGATTTTCCTTGCGCTTACAGCAGAAGCCAAAGCTATGTCCGCTAATTGCTCGGCTGAAGGAACGATGTTAACGGCGCAATCGGCGAAAATGAAGGATTTGTCTTTTTCTCCGAGGAAGCTGGGAATAACCATAAGAAAATAGCTTGAAGGAGTTTTGATTCCCGGCATCAAACCTATAGTCAAGACACCGGCCTGAATAAGGGTTGTGGTCGCACTGGCAACGCCACCAACGGCGGTATCGGCATCGCCGCAAGCCACCATCATGCCCGCATAGAACAACGGCTTGACGACTATATGTCTTGCTACCGCAGGAGAAATGCCCTCTCTTCGGCGGCTGTATTTTTCCGCATAAGCGTCGAGCTTTTCGCTCTGCTTCGGATTTATGGTTTCGATACCATCGAGATTCACGCCGGCTTTTTCAATCGCCGCTTCTATTTGGGCGGGTTTTCCAAGCACAATCGGCTGAGCAATATCTTCGTCTTTGAGTCTGCGGGCGGCCTGAATTATCCGCTCGTCCCTGCCCTCCGGTAAAACAACAGATAGATTCTTCCCCTTTGCTTTGTCCCTAAAACTGCTTATAATGTCCATCCTCGCACTTCCTTGTTTTGCAAAAACTAACATCCTGTTGTTGTGTGTTTTTAAAGTTCAATGTTAAGATTAATAGTAAGCTTAGACAAATGCAAGAAGAAATTGACGCAACTGTCCTGCCTTAGTGTTTGCTGTTTGCAGGCAGATGAAGCGTAGCAGTAACAGGAAAGTGGTCGGAAGGGTAACGCCCATCGACGTTGTCGTAAAGGATTTCTGCTTCGAGCACTCTGATAGAAGACGGTGTGAAGATATAATCGATTTTATTGCCTTTTCGGTTTCCCCTGAACCCGTGGGCGGTTCTAACATCCTTAGCATCGGGATGCAGCATACGAAACGTATCGACCATTGGAACAGGATTTTCGGATTCGCGCCCATCTGCTCCGCTGAGTGTGATCTTGCCTTTGAGATACATTACAACCGGATTGCTTTCGCCGGTGTTGAAATCGCCCGTTACTATAAATGGGTCCCGGTGTTTTCGCTGGTTAACACGCTGAGCCAACAGTACCGCACTTTTTTCTCTGGACGGCTGGGAAACATGGTCCAGATGAAGATTAAAGACATAAAAAGCCTTACCTGATTTCTTTTCGACAAATCTTGCCCAGGTGCAGATGCGAACACAGGCACTGCCCCAATGATTTGAGCCGGGGACTTCCGGTGTATTAGAAAACCAGAAGGTTCCCGATTCGTCCACGTCAAAACGGTCGAGAAGATAGAGGAGGGCAGAGTATTCACCTTCGGTTTTACCGTCTTCACGGGCAACGCCTATCTGGCCGTATCTGGCAAACGCTTTGCGGATTTCGGCAATCTGAAAATCCAGAGCCTCCTGCAAACCCACAATATCGGGACGATGATTACGGAAGACGTCAAAAACCATTTCGCGGCGATTTTTCCAGTGATTTTCGCCATCATCAGCGGAGCCATAGCGGATATTGAAATTCATCACGCGCAACTCCAGAGCGTCCGCTCCCGTCCGGTTTAAATCGGCACCTGTGAGGTCCCGACAGGAATATAAATTGAAAAGCACCCATAAACCTAAAAGAACAGCTAATGGTATAAATGCTCTCGTCACAATGGGAATTTTTCTGTAATACATAGCTTGCTCCTCAACTTGTAAATTTGGTTTTAAGATTCCTGAGCCTGATTAACTAAAGACTCTTTCGCTTTTCTTCTTCCGAGAGCGGTTCGTTTAGCGAGCCGGAGCGGAAGCCCTGCATGTCAACGGTTACGAAATTGAAGCCGAGGGATTTCAATTCTTGAACTATTTGTGAGCGAAGCGGCTCGGTCGTAATTTTATCAATATCTTGCGGATTAACTTCAATTCGGGCGATAGTATCGTGATGGCGAACGCGAAATTCAAACAGGCCAAGACTTCGCAGAAACTCTTCGGCCTGGTCGATTTGTTTTAGTCTTTGCTCAGTAACTTCCAGGCCATAGCTTATTCGGGAGGCCAGACAGGGAGACGCAGGCAAATCAGCGGTGAGGAGGTTTAGCTTTCTGCTTAGCTGGCGAATTTCGTCTTTTGTAAGCTGTGCCTCGGCCAACGGTGAGCGGATACCGAAGACCTTCATTGCGCGGTTGCCCGGGCGAAAGTCGTCGAGGTCGTTATAGTTTGTGCCGAAGATAACGTGGTCGAAACCGTGCTCTTTGGCGAGGTCCAACAGGATTTTGCAAATATGTGATTTGCAGTGGAAGCAGCGGTCGGCTTTATTGGCGGTGAAGTTCGGGTCGGATAGTTCATCGGTATCAATGACTTGTAGGCGGGCGCCTATCTGGTCGGCAAGTTTCTGAGCACGGGCAAGCCGATTCGAAGGTTCGGCGACTCCGGCACTGATACAGGCCAGGACGTTTTCAGCCCCGAGTGTATCGACAGCCGCTTTGAGAAGAAATGTGCTGTCCACGCCGCCGGAGTATGTCACAACGACTCTACCCAGCTCCCTGATGATTTTTTGGAGCGAATTATACTTTTCCTTTAGACTCACAAAGCCGATGGAGGGAGTCGGACCCTCAACCCCAGCTTTACGAAAGCTGTGCTCTACCATTGAGCTACATCGGCATTACCGTCTGTTATGATACTAATCATTGCCGGGTTTGTAAAGAGATGCTGTTCTAATTCTCAATCCCCCGTAATAGGTTAAGTCTCTTAATATATTCACCGGCGTGCGCGGTATTCCCACATTTCTACAGGCCTTCTTCCAATGCTTTTATAACTTTTTCTTTGTTATCCAATTTTTGGTTGCACTGAGCCAGACAGTAGGGTATCCCGTTGGCATGTTCTCCTTCGGGGAATTTCTGCTGATATTCCAGAAGAACCTCCAATGCTTTATCATAGTCTTTTAAGCGATGTAGATAAATCACCGACTTTGAGAACAACGCCCTATCGGCACTCAGTTCATCGTAAGACAGCTTACTCTGCTGGTCATACCAGTAAAGGGCCTTATCATATTGGCCTGCGGACGTGTACAGATCTCCAATTGAGTTTGGCAGGTAACGGACATAACTGCTGTCCGGATAGTCTTTCAGAACTTTTTGATAGTATTGAGCTGCCTCGTCGTAGTCCTCGAGCAGCCGATAGCAGTACCCAATATTATAAAGAGCATCGCAGATTACCGGACTGTCAGGACATTGCTCCCGTAGAAACTCAAATACCTCAATCGCCTGAGTATGCTTCGAGACAGACCGATATCCCATTGCGACAAACCAGAGCGCCTTCGGTAAAGCAGGATGTCGGGCAAAGTCCTCTATTAAGCTATCGATTCCTACCAGCAGGTTGTCATCTTCGCCGCGTTTGATATCCAGACCCAATAGCTTGCCTCTGGCCCACACACCATATTGGCTATCCGGATATTCTTTTGCCAGCCACTCATAAACAACCTCGGCCGGCTCGTACTTTTCTTCTTCCAATTCCCAGTACCATCCGACCTTATACACCAACGCCGGCAAATTCGGATCTCCCCTAAAATCCCTGATAAGTTTATTCAGTTCTGCATCCGCCTCGGTTTGGCTGCCCGTGCAAATATACAACGTTACCAGACCAGTTTGTGCCTCCATCGCATATTTACTGTTCCTGAACTCCCTTATCAGATACTGGTACAACTCTTCTGCTAACTCGGGTTTTTCTTCGAAGTGGCACTTGTAACGATCCGCAATATAGTAAATTGCTCCTGGGAAATCAGGATGCCAGGAAAAATCTGTAAATAACCATTCTACTAACATCCAGGCTTCTGCCTCGCGTTCAGCGTTAATGAGCGGCACATACCGCTGGCCCGGTGAGGATATGAAAATTCTCCCCGGATGCTGCTTGATGCTGGCAATATCCCGCACCGCCAGATTTTTCAGTGAGTGCAACGCATACACCGTCCGTGGATACTGCTCGATGACATACTCATAAAGTTGTCGTTCCTCTTCCCAATTTTGCGCGGGTCCGCCACCCCCACCTATTCTCACTTTTGCTCCATCATCGGTCTGCCTATAGGTCTCTGCCCACCAGGTCTTATATCTCACTGGTCTGTGATTTATGATATCAGAAAACAGCCGTACTATGTCTGGATGACCGGTGGGTTCAGCAACTAAATCATCCATCGCTGTTCGGGCCCTGTTCACATCTCCAAATTCTATCCCTGATATCACCTTCCTGCCCTTAGCCCACAAGGCATAAACATTACCGGGATAGCTCTTTATCAAATACTCGTAAATTTCCCCGGCCTGCTTATGTTTTCTCATCGACTTGTATTTCTGGCCTATCTCGTAGATGGCCTCCGGCAAATTTGCATCATTTGCAAAACCATCTATCAACTGCTCAAATGCCACCTTCGCCTGCTCATACTCCTTTAGGTCTATCAGAAGCATGGTAAGACCCTTCTGAGCCCGCAGCGCATCGATAGTGCCGGGATACTGCTCAATGATGCTCTTATAGACTGCCGCTGCCTCCGAGTAGTCTCTTTTCTTATGGTAGAGGTCTGCCGTATCCAACTGTGCCGCCGGGTTCAATAAATATGGAACAGCTTCTCCTAAAACAGCTATCACTGCCCAAAAAAGAACGGCACACAAGCCCCAAGGTACAAGTCTTTTAAACATCCTTACAAGTCCTATCATTAAGGACCGCCTTGTCGAACCCATAACCTCAGCTTTACGAAAGCTGTGCTCTACCATTAAGCTACATCGGCGTTACACTGGTTTATCATACAAAAAACTGTCAGTTTTGTAAAAGAACGCTTATCAGTAGATAGGGGCGGTTCGCGAACCGCCCGTACAATTTCCGATTGTGATATTTTCAGGCTTGCTTCCACAGTCTGTGGAGATACTCGACGGCTTTCGGAAGTACCTTCTCAGCAGGACCGGAAAGTTTGCGGCATTCCAATTCGATGAAACCGCCGTACCCAATCTCTTTTAGCGTTTGAAAGCCGGGCGTAAAATTCAATGAACCGGGGCCGGGCTCGACGCGGGTATTCTCGGCAACGTGTACGTGCTTAATCCACCTGCCGGCTTTGGCGAGCGATTCCGGTATGCTTAGCTCTTCGAGCTGCATGTGAAAGAAATCACAGGTAAGGCCGATATGGTCATGGTTCAAAGTTTCACAAAGTTTAGCCGCATGAGGCACGGTGTTGAGGTATTGCGACTCATATCGATTAACCGGTTCAAGCAGAAACATCAGCCCCCTTTTCTGCGCCTGGTCGCCCAAGGCGGGCAACTGCTCGATGAGCAGAGCATCCTGGGCCTGTTCAACCGAGGCGTAAGGGCCCGGGCCGGTGATTCGTTCCGGATTATCCTCAATGAGCACCGGCGGGACATTGACACAAGCCACCTGCAATTGAGCACAAATATCAAATAACTTCAGGAAACTTTCCCGGCACTGCTGCCGAACCTTTTTATGAGGACTGAGCAGTGAGCCTGAAAATCCCAGAGACATTGAGACAAACGGTAAAGGACTATCGGCCAGGCACATGCGCAGCTCATCGAGGTAATCATTTAAGAATCTGCCCGGCAGCGAAATGGCGTCAAAGCCGAATTTGGCTGCATTGTTGAGCCTGTCAGGAATCCTTTCGCCGGGCAGCACTTCGAGACGACAGGCAATCCTGGGACCCCGCAAGGCGGGAACCCTCTTGGGACCCCGCAAGGCGGGAACCCTCCTGCATTTGTCGTTCGTATTTTCAGACATAAATCGGCCTTTTAATGTTAGTTACCGGCGTTTAGTGTGTTGTTTTAAGCTCGAAATTAAAAACAGTTGAAATCGCAACCGGCCTTTTGTATATTCTGCCAAAGATTGGTGATTTAATCAAGATTTCAAGAAACTTGTAATGGAGCAGATACGATGGATTCGAAACCTAATGCTATTGTTGCACAGTCCGGCGGGCCCACGGCGGTAATTAACTCGAGTGCCTGCGGTGTAATACAGGAAGCGATGAAATCAGGTAAAATCGGCAGCGTAATAGGGGCAACGAACGGGATATTAGGGGTGCTTAAAGAGGATTTGTTCGATATCTCGACAGAAAAGCCCGAGGCCATCGAGGCATTAAAACAAACACCCGCGGCAGCCATTGGTTCGTGCAGATACAAACTGAAATCGCTGGAAGAATCGAAAGCCGATTTCGAAAGAGTGCTCGATGTCTTCAAGGCACATAATATCCATTATTTCTTCTATGCAGGCGGTAATGACTCGATGGACACCGCGGACAAGGTCAATAAGTTGGCCGCAGATGCCGGATATGAGCTGGTTTGTATGGGTATTCCGAAGACGGTTGATAATGACCTTGCCTTTACCGACCACTGTCCGGGTTATCCAAGCGTGGCAAAATACGTCGCAACCTGTGCGGCTGAGGCCGGCCGAGATACCGAGGCACTTTACACGACAGATACCTGCACTATCTTAGAGGTGATGGGAAGAAACGCCGGCTGGATAGCGGCGGCAACGGGCCTTGCCGCTCGATGTCCCGAAGATGCACCGCACCTTGTTTATATGCCGGAAGCGGCCTTTTCCTTCGACAAATTCGTCAGCGATGTTAAAGAGGTATTGGAACGGTTAGGCAGAGTGTTTATCGTTGCGGGCGAAGGGCTTAAAGATGATAAGGGCAAATACGTAACAGCGGACACTGGGGCGTTCAGCAAAGATAGTTTCGGGCATGTTCAGCTTGGGGGAGTCGCTGAGATGCTAAAAGCAGTGATAGAGAAGGAAGTTGGCATAAAGGCACGATTCAATAAGCTCGGCACAAATCAACGAAGTGCCATGCACTTTGCCTCTCTGACCGACGTCAATGAAGCATATATGTGCGGACAGATGGCGGTGAAAAATGCCATCGAAGGTGTGAACGGTAAAATGGTAACTCTGGTCCGAGAAGAAGACCCAAAATACAGATGCACGACAGGCCTGGCGGAGCTGAGGGATGTGGCCAACGGGGAAAAGAAGGTGCCGGCTGAGTTCATAAACGACAAGGGTAATCATATCACCGACGCGATGCGTGATTACGTTCGGCCTCTGGTACAGGGCGAAGCACCCATAAGAATCGATGAGGATGGCCTGCCTGTGTTTATGAGGTTCGAGCGTAAGCCGTTGGAGAAAAAACTACCAAAGTATTTATAGTTGATTGGTTAATTAGTTAATCAGTGGGTTAGTGACAACGTTTATGCATCCGCAAGAAAGGCTAAAAAATGGACGAACTGTTTGATATTAAAGGCAAGGTAGTTGTGATTACCGGAGGCGGGGGTGTTCTTTGCGGCACAATGGCCAAGGCGCTGGGTGAGGCGGGAGCGAAAATCGCAGTTCTGGATTTAATCGAAACAGCCGCAGAAAAGATAGCCGATGAAATCAAATCCAACGGCGGCCGGGCAGTTGCGGTTAAATGTAATGTATTAGATAAAGACAGTCTGGTCGCGGCCAAAGAAAAAATTACATCCGAATTAGGTCAAATTGACATACTGATTAACGGGGCCGGGGGGAACAAAAAAGAAGCCACCACTTCGCCGGACTTATCATTTTTTGATTTGCCGAGCGAGGCGGTCCGGTTTGTTTTCGACCTTAATTTTCTTGGGACTTTACTGCCAACGCAGGTTTTCGGCAAAGAGATGGCCGAAAACGGAACTGGTATAATATTGAATATTTCCAGTATGAGCGCATTTCGACCCTTAACCAAGATACCGGCATACTCCGCGGCCAAAGCAGCCGTGAGCAACTTTACACAGTGGTTAGCGGTGCACGTTTGCCAGAACTACTCCAAAGATATTCGTGTAAATGCGATTGCGCCGGGTTTCTTTCTGACCGAACAAAACCGGTTCCTGTTGACCGATGAAAAAACCGGCAAGCTGACCGAGCGGGGCAAAACTATTATCGACCATACGCCGATGGGCAGATTCGGTGAGCCGGAGGAGCTGCTCGGAACGGTCATGTGGCTGCTGAGCGATGCAGCGAAATTCGTTACCGGCGTTGTTGTCCCTGTTGATGGTGGATTCTCGGCTTTTAGCGGGGTCTGACTCGTGATGCGTCGTGCGTATAACGTAATGCGTAAAACAACAAATAATACTAAAAACGATACAGGAGAATGAAATGGCTGACGTTGACCCGGCACAACCATTAAAGGATTTCAAACCGAAATACAAGTTTTTTGTCGGCATTGATTCAGACGGCTGTGCCTTCGATACGATGGGAATTAAGCAGCGGGAATGTTTCTGTCCGTGGCTAATTGCTTACTTTGGCCTACAACCGGTGGCTCAGGCAGCACGTGAATGTAAGGACTTTGCCGATTTGTTTTCCAAGACGCGCGGGGCGAACCGGCACAAAACGGCCAAGCGCATCATAGCAGAGCTGCTTCCGAATCATCCGATGACCAAGGCCAGGAATTTCAAGGTTCCACAATACCCGCATTACTTTGCGTGGGTCGATGACCCTAAAAGCCTGCTGAGTAACGATGGTTTAAGGCAGGCCATTGGCGAAGCTTCGGATCCGGAGGACAAACGTGAGCTGGAACATGCGCTAGCGTGGAGCGAGCGTGTAAACTGGGCCATAGGAGAAACCGTCAAGGGCATGCCGCCGTTTCCGTTTGTTCGGGAGAGCCTTGAGAAAATACAGCCGTTGGCTGATGTTATCGTTGTTTCGGCAACGCCCTGCGAGGCGCTTGCCCGCGAGTGGGAAGAACACGACATCGCCAAATACGTAGAGGTTATAGCCGGGCAGGAAATGGGCACAAAAACTCAGCACCTTGAGTACGCCACGAAGGGCAGATACGGAAAGAACCATGTTCTGATGGTCGGCGATGCACCGGGTGACATGAAGGCCGCCAAGGCCAATAATGCCCTGTTTTATCCGATTAATCCCGGCGATGAAATTCAATCGTGGAAGCGGTTCCACGACGAGGCCTTCGATAAATTCATCAGCGGGGAATATGCCGGTGACTACGAGAAAAAATTAATAGCAGAATTTAATGGATATCTGCCGGAACGACCTCCCTGGGAAAAAACGTGAAGCGTGAATAGTGAAGCGTGAAGCGAGATATCCTTCACGAGATAAGAATAATGATAATTGAGCGGCAAAATAAAGACGGTTCTGTCGATAATGGTCAGGCCGGTGAGGCGATTGCCGAGTTCTTTGCACAAAATGACTATACCGGCAAACGGATTCTGCTGATAATTCCCGACAATACCCGTTCAGGGCCTATAGGCGATATATTTAAAATCATTTATGACTGTCCGGAGCAAAAGGCCAAGACCGTCGATTGTCTGGTTGCGCTGGGGACCCATCAGCCCCTGAACGAAGAGCAAATCTGTACCAGACTTTGTATGACACCGGATGAGCGCAAGAGTAAATACGCAGCAGTAAAGTTTTTCAACCACGAATGGGAAAAGGCCGAGACATTTACTTCCATCGGCCGAATTTCCGCCGATGAAATCGAGGAAATAAGCGGTGGTCTGTTTCGCGAAGAAGTTGATGTGGCCATTAACAAACTAATTTTTGAATACGATGAGTTTTTCATTGTGGGCCCGGTATTTCCGCACGAGGTTGTCGGATTTTCCGGCGGACATAAATATATCTTCCCCGGAATCGCAGGCGACGATATTATTCATTTTTTTCACTGGCTGAGTGCCGTGATAACAAACCCCGTTATAAACGGCAACAAATGGACGCCGACACGAGAAGTTGTTGAAAAGGCAGCTTCGCTTATAAAAATGCCGCACAAACTTTTCGCCATCGTGGCGCTCGAAAACGAACTTAAGGGAATCTTTATCGGGGAGGTGATTGAAGCCTGGGAAAAGGCGGCGGAGCTGTCGGAGCAGGTACACATCACATACAAAGACAAACCATATAACACGATTCTTGGCATCGCCCCGGAAATGTACGATGATATCTGGACGGCCGCCAAGGTAATGTACAAACTTGAGCCGATACTCTCCGACGGCGGGACGCTGATTATTTACGCTCCGCACATCACAGAAATATCATACACACACGGCAAAATTCTTGATAAAATCGGCTATCACACGCGCGATTATTTTTTGAAGCGAATGGACAAATTCGCCGGCATTCCGCGGGCGGCGATGGCGCACTCTACTCACGTAAAAGGTATCGGCACATACATCGACGGTATCGAAAAACCGCGGGCTAACGTGGTGCTTGCCACCGGCATCGGCGAAAAACGATGCAGAAAGGTCAACTTAGGCTATATGAATCCTGATGAGATAAACATAGCCGACTACGAAAACAAAGAGGACCAAGGCGTTTTGGTTGTTCAACACGCCGGTGAAGTGCTGCACCGATTGTCCAGCGGATATATACCGACTATTCCAAACCAATAATCAATAGCAAACAACAAATCAAGAAAGGGAGTAAAACAAAAATGGCAAAAGCAGACATCGGCCTTATAGGTCTGGCAGTAATGGGTGAAAATCTAATCCTGAATATGGAAAGTAAGGGCTTTACGGTGGCCTGCTTCAATCGTACCATCTCGAAGGTGGATAAATTTATCGAGGGCCGAGCCAAGGGCAAGAATATCATCGGCTGTCATTCCATCGAAGAGTTTGTCGAGAACTTAAAGACGCCCCGCAAGATTATTCTGATGGTCAAAGCCGGTGCAGCGGTCGATGCCTTCATTGAAAAGCTACTACCTCATCTCGAAGACGGTGACATCATCATCGACGGTGGTAATTCGCATTTCCCCGACACGATGCGGCGCACCGCATACGTCGAGAGCAAGGGCAAACTCTATATCGGTACGGGCGTTTCCGGAGGCGAAGAGGGCGCGCTGCGAGGCCCGTCAATTATGCCGGGCGGCTCACCGCCGGCCTGGGAGCACGTCAAACCAATATTCCAGGCTATTTGCGCAAAGACAGACGACGGCGAGCCATGCTGCGAGTGGGTAGGCGAGAACGGGGCCGGACACTTCGTGAAAATGGTCCACAACGGTATCGAATACGGCGATATGCAAATGATATGCGAGACCTACCAGATGATGAAAGAAGGCCTTGGAATGACCAATGAGGAGATGCATGATTGTTTAGCCGAGTGGTACAAAGGTGAATTAAACTCATATTTAATTGAGATAACGCGAGACATTCTCGCCTATAAAGACGAGGACGGCAAAGAGGTTATCGACCTTATCCTCGACACGGCCGGCCAGAAGGGCACCGGCAAGTGGACGGCAATCGAGTCTCTAAACCTCGGTCAGCCTTTAACGCTAATCGGTGAAGCGGTCTTTGCTCGCTGCCTGTCGGCGCTAAAAGAAGAACGCGTTGCGGCATCGAAAGTTCTGTCCGGTCCGAAGCCGAAATTCAGCGGAGATAAAAAGGCCTTGATCAATGATTTGCGTCAGTCGCTTTACGCGGCGAAAATTGTCAGCTACGCCCAGGGTTATCAACTTATGCGAGCCGCGGCCATAGAGCACAACTGGAATTTAAATTACGGTGGTATAGCCCTGATGTGGCGAGGCGGCTGTATAATCCGTTCGGTCTTCTTAGGCAAAATCAAGGAGGCCTTTGCCAAAAATCCGGACCTGACCAACCTGCTTCTGGACCCGTTCTTTAAGGATGCCGTGGAAAAAGCACAGCCGGCGTGGCGACGCGTCGTTACCACGGCCGTCAAGATGGGTATTCCGATGCCGGCCATGAGCTCGGCTCTGGCCTTCTACGACGGTTATCGTCACGACCGGCTGCCGGCCAATCTGCTTCAGGCCCAGCGCGATTATTTCGGCGCCCATACTTACGAACGCGTTGATAAGCCGCGCGGCGAATTCTTCCATACGAACTGGACCGGCCGAGGCGGAGAAACCGCAGCTTCAACTTATACCGCTTGACGGTGGGGACAATAATTGATGTACAACAGTTTCCGGATGCAGTCTGTTCAGTCGCCGATCATCCCTGTGGTCGGGGAACTGATTCGTGCTAATCCCGGCACAATTTCACTCGGCCAGGGTGTTGCCTATTATGGCCCGCCGGCTGAAGCCATCGGGGCAATTGAAATATTTCTGGCCAATGCGGAAAATCACAAGTACAAACTCGTCCAGGGGATCCCCGAACTACTCGAGGTGATTCAAGCAAAACTCAAAACAGAAAATGGTATATCCTTAAAGGGCAGCCGAATTGTCGTGACCGCCGGCGCCAATATGGGCTTTGTCAACGCGATTCTTGCCATTACCGACCCCGGCGACGAGATTATCATTCAACTACCCTATTACTTCAATCACGAAATGGCTGTCGCCATCGCCGACTGTAAGGCCGTCTGTGTGCCGACCGATGACGATTACCAATTGCAAATAGATGCAATTGCCGCGGCGATTACCGAGAGAACGCGCGCCATTGTCACTATCTCACCGAACAATCCGACCGGGGCGGTGTATCGCGAATCGGACCTTCGGAAAATCAACAAACTTTGCCGGGACAACGGCATATACCACATCAGCGATGAAGCTTATGAGTATTTCACTTACGATGGCGTCGGGCACTTTTCGCCCGGCTCGATTGCCGGCTGCGCCGAATATACTATCTCGCTGTTTTCCCTCTCCAAGGCCTACGGCTTTGCAAGCTGGCGCATCGGGTGGATGGTCATACCGGAACATCTATATATGCCAATCAGGAAGATTCAGGACACGATTTTGATTTGTCCGCCTGTAATCTCGCAGTGGGCGGCGGTCGGGGCAATGCGTGCGGGGGCGGACTACTGCCGCCAAAAGCTGCGGATGACTATCGAGATTCGTGAAATGTTCCTGAATGAATTGAACAGCATCAGAAATTTAGTAACCGTCCCGCGCACCGATGGAGCGTTCTATTTTCTGCTGCGAGTGCACAAAGACCTAGACCCGATGAAACTTGTAAAACAGTTGATTGAGGAGCACAAAGTAGCTGTTATCCCGGGGATGACCTTCGGGATGGAGGATAAGTGCTACCTGCGGGTCGCCTATGGAGCGCTTCAGAAAAAAACCGCCGCCGAGGGCATCGGCCGACTCGTCAGAGGCCTGAAAAAGATTTTGGGTACCTAATACCAATTGGAGTTAAATGTTGCGCTTTGCATAACGGCCATTAAACCATCCCCAAGCTTGTGCCCACGAAAGCGGGTACTGCGCTTGAGGCTGCCACCCTTTTGTCTTAAATACAAGGAGCGCAGTAATTAAATGCAATTGGTATCATGACCTGTTTTGGGCAAAAATTCCAAGAGTTGTTTTCGCAGCTCGATTCATAATTCATTAAACGTTATACCAATTGTAATTAAAAGCTGCGCTTTATATAAAGAGCAGCGAGCCATCCCCAAGCTGCGCTTGAGGCTGCCACCCTTTTGTGCTAAACACAAGGAGCGCAGTAATTAAATGCAATTGGTATTATACGCTATATGTTGACCTTGGCGGGTGATTCGTGTATTATTTGAGGGGATGCCAAAATGGCCAGAATTATGGGGATAACCGGTTAATATAAAGGGAATATACTATGTATAAAATCTTTATGCTAATCGCCGTACCTGCCCTGATAATCGGATGGATAGCATACGCATATTGGATACGTAAGGTCTGTGAGGAAGAGAGACAACAGCCAAAAGAAGAATCAAAACGCCTTACGAAGACCAAGAGCGAGGTGGCCGACTGGGCACAGAAAATGGCACAGTTCAAAAAACCCGAGCGTAAGAAGCCATCCAATCAGGACGACCAAAACAAAGCAGAGTAATTAACCAGCAGCAATATCCAATAACCACCAGGAGAACAAATGGCCGTGCAATTTCTAACAGAAGATTTCTTGTTGCAAACCGAAACCGCCAAGATTCTCTATCACGAGCACGCAAAGAATATGCCTATCTATGACTATCACTGTCACCTGCCAGCCGACCAAATTGCAGCCGACCATCGGTTCGAGAACCTCACGCAGGCCTGGCTGTACGGGGATCATTACAAATGGCGGGCAATGAGGGCAAACGGAATAGCAGAAAAATATATTACCGGCGATGCAAATGATTATGAAAAGTTCGAAAAATGGGCACAAACCGTTCCATACTGTATCCGAAATCCGCTCTATCACTGGACGGCTCTGGAGTTGAAAAAGCCCTTCGGCGTAAAAGACAAACTATTAGGCCCTGATACCGCTAAGGAAATTTACGAGACCTGCAGTGAGATGTTAAGGACGCCTGAATTTAGCGTTCG
>JBGVTO010000002.1:0-7925 GCA_041862635.1 Phycisphaerae bacterium
CCGGCTCGATGTGAACGGTAATATTAACCGGACGGGTTATCTGCTCGTGCAGTGTATTTTCCAAACTACTGGCTATTTCGTGGGCGGCGGCTATGTTCAAATCCGGGTCAACAAGGATATGCAGGTCCAGAAATAATTCTCTGCCGACCGTCCGGGTCCGAAGCTTATGCCACTGGCGTATTGAAGAGTCGGCGTTAATCACATCTCTTATACGCTCGATCGTGTCTGAATCGACGGCACCTTCCGTCAGCTCACGCAGCGAATCGCTAACTACCCTCACTCCCACCCAGATAATCATCAGGCCAACGGCAATAGCAGCGACCTGGTCGCCATGGCCAAAACTAAATTCCAGTGTTATAAACCCTATCACAACGGCAACCGAACTGAAAGCATCGCTGCGATGATGCCAGGCATTGGCATAAAGTGCCGGACTGTGGGATTTAATTGCAATTTTTTGTGTGGCCTTATAGAGCCACTCTTTCGAGGCAATTGAAACGATTGCTGCTATAAGAACCGCAAACCGAGGGATGGTAACTTCGTCCCTGGCTATGGCCATAGTGGCGTAGTAAATCATTACTCCCCCCACAAGAATTAAGACTATTGCAATTAATCCAGCGGAGAGAGTTTCCGCTCGCCCATGGCCGTAAGGGTGGCTCTGGTCGGGCCCCTTCGCACCCAGACGCAGGCCCAATAGCACAGCTGCATCTGTGGCCAAATCAGAAAGTGAGTGGAGTCCGTCGGCTACCAGCGCCAGCGAACCTGCTAACGAACCAATCACGACCTTAATAACTGCCAGAGCAATATTTATTGCAATACCAATATAGGTGATAGATTTTATTTGCCTGCCAGCAATCGTCTGTTTGTCGATGCGCATCAGCTTATTAACCCAACACTTCCCTGCGTATTTTCAAAACCGCATCTACATATTTTTCAGCAGTACGCCGGTCTTTTGCTTCAACGATAATCCTCATCACAGGTTCGGTATTACTGGCTCTCAGGTGTAACCAGCCATCCTCAAAATCGAATCTACAGCCGTCGCTTGTATCGAGTTTTGCATCAGCGAAAGTCCTCTTTACCGAATTTAAGATTTGTTGCCCCTGCAGCTTGTCTGCGGCGAATGTATCTTTGCTTATATAATAGCCGCCTATCTCACCAACCAATTGGCCTATTGTTTTTCCTGTTTCAGCCATTAATTGTAAAACAAGAGCAATACCAACAAGGCTGTCGCGGACCGGACCCACTCGCAAATCAATCACACCCCCGTTACCCTCTCCGCCGATGATACAATCGTGTTCTAACATCGCAGCGGCAACATTGGCCTCGCCCACAGCAGTACGAATAACCTGACCGCCGGCCCTCTCAGCGATATCATCAATCATTCTCGAAGTCGAAAGATTCGTGGCCGCTTTACCCGTTTTCTTGCTGAAAATATATTTTGCCGCCAGAGCAAGAGAATACTCCTCGCCGATGTAGTTCCCGTTCTCGTTAACAATTGCTAATCTGTCGGCGTCCGGGTCCTGAGCAAAACCGACCTCGGCTCCTCTGGTTTTTACTATTTCACAAAGGCCCCTTAAGTTCTCGGCGGTCGGTTCAGGCCCATGAGCAAACAAGCCGCTCGGCTCATCGTGTATCGCAGAAACTTCACAACCAAGCTCAGCTAACATTTTTTTAGTAACCCGCCCCCCTGCCCCGTTGACGCTGTCCAGAACAACCTTGAATTTTTTTACAATGATTGCCCCTCTGTCAACAATCGCCAAAACCTTAGCAATGTGAGTGGTATCGGTCTGCTCGTTGGCAGTTACTTTGCCAAAACCAATCAAATCTACGAGGGCAAAATGTTTATCGAAAAAATATTGTTTGATTCGTTCTGATGCATCACTCGGCGGAGCAACACCGTTACAAAGCAATAGTTTTATGCCATTGTATTGAATTGGGTTATGCGAAGCCGTTACTACCACCCCACCTGCACAGCAAAGTTCCCTCAACATAATGCCTACCCCGGGTGTCGTTACAATCCCCAAATCAATTACGTCAACTCCTACCTTACACAATCCTTCTGCAACAGCAGACCCAAGCTCTTGGCCGCTGGGCCGCGAATCCCTCCCGACACAAACCGACAATCTCTCCTTTTTTCCCGCGCAGCTCTCTTCTAAAAACGTCCCGAACGCACAGCCGTAGTCAGCGGCGACAGAAGCACTAAAGTTCTCACCCACGATGCCTCTCATTCCACTGACACTTATTATTAACTGTTCAGCCACATCGAAAACTCCGTTCGAGCATCAAGCATCGAACCCTTATCATTCTGAGCGCAGCGAAGAATCTCATCACTCACCACTCACCAATTAGCTATCGAAGATCCGCCGTCTTTTGGCGAACTCACCATCCTGCGAGTACCGAGCATCAAGCATCGGGAATCAATCCAGTTTACAGACATAAATCTCGTTCACGAACTCAAGCTGGCCGAGTTCTTCAATCGCTTTTGCGTCGGGTTCCTTGTCGAGACTGACGGCAAGAATAGCCTTTCCCTCTGCCAGCTTTTGCCCGACGCCCATAGTGCAGATATTGATATTATGCCTGCCGCATACTGTTCCGACAGAACCGATGACGCCGGGCTTGTCGTCGTTAAAGATAACCAAAACCGCCCCCTGAGGCGTCATTTCAATATTGAACCCATCGATTTCAATGATTCGCAGCAGCGTCCCACCAAAGGCTGAGCCGGTCACCGTGCGTGTAACCTTATCCGTAACGACCTTGGCGCTGAAACTTGCAGACACGTCTTTTGACTCGGTATTTTTGGTCTCGTCTATGCTTATCCCTCGCTCTTTAGCTAAAACTGGAGTGTTTACCATATTCAACGGCATATCAAAGTGTTTTTGCAACAAGCCAACCGCAAAATTAAGACTAACCTGTTCGATGGCCATTTCGGCAATCAAGCCGCGATACTGCACCTCAACGCCCTTGATTTGGCCCGGCCCAATCGTGCTGACAAGGGTCCCAATTCGACGGGCAAGTTCTGCATACTGGCTCACAATCGGCGAGACTGCACCAGTCGTCGACGGAGCATTAAGGGCATTCTTGACCGGCCCGTCTTTGATAGCATCAACAAGGATTTGAGCTGCCTCGACCGCAACTTCAATTTGGGCCTCTTCTGTGCTCGCGCCTAAATGCGGCGTAACAATGCAATTCTCAAATTCGGAAAACCGTGTATTCTCCGGAGGCTCCTTGGGATAAACATCAAGAGCAGCACCGGCGATACGCTTCTCGGCAAGGGCATCATAGAGTGCATCTTCGTTAATAATTCCCCCGCGTGCGCAGTTGATTAACCGAACGGTCGGTTTCATCTTTTTCATTTGTTCTGCGCCAATCATATTCAAGGTCTGCTCATTCCTCGGCACGTGAACGCTGATATAGTCGGCTTGCTTGAAGATTTTCTCTAAGCTATCGCTTATCTCAACGCCGATCTTTTCCGCATCAGGTGGCGCGGCTAACGGGTCAAAGCCCAATATCTTCATATTGAAACCTTTTGCCATTTCTGCCACAGCCATACCTATCCTGCCCAATCCTATCAAGCCGAGCACTTTATTGTTCAGTTGGTTACCCATATATTTTTTTCTGTCCCAGGCGCCGCCTTTTAAGCTGTTACAGGCCGGCACAACATTTCGGCTCATCGCAAGTATTAACGCCATCGTATGTTCAGCAGCGCTGCGAGTATTACCGCCGGGCGTATTCATAACAAGGATTCCTTTTCTTGTAGCTTCCGGGATGTCTATGTTATCAACACCAACGCCTGCCCGGGCGATTGCCTTTAATTTACCGGGACTACTCAAGACCTTAGCCGTAACCTTCGTACCGCTTCGTATGATTAAGCCGTCGTGTTCACCGATAATCTTTGCTAATTCATCTTCGCTTATACCGGTTTTAACAACAGCCTCAACGCCGTCCATCGATTTGAGTAAATCGATACCTTCTTGTGCAAGTTTATCTGTAATCAGAACTTTAATCATTGTTCAGCTCCTAAAGACACTCATTGTTCAATTTTAAAAGCCATATTTTAGCCGGAATTCTAAGAATTACAAGCACATAAAATTTATGGACACATACAGAAGTGAATATGTTACAAAGCAAAGCGTGGCAATCCCCTTCCAAATAATCAATATCGTAGGTCCACCTATGCTCAAAGCCCGCCTCCAGAGGGGCGGAATCAATTATAAACGCTCCTTAAATCCTACAAAGAAAACTATAATTCTCTGAGTTCAACTAAAATTATAGTATTCTACCCTGAGCAACGTGCTAAGCAATAATGTCGAAGGAGCAATCGAAAAGCTATTCGATTCATCCATTAACCAGCTACTACTCACTATTCATTTATGAAATTTTTTGTATAAATTTAGTGATCCGCCCTTGACTTTTGAACCATATTATTGTTTTGTTTTCGATGATTTGGCAAATTTATTCAAAAAGTACGTATTTTTGATTTTATCTTAAAAAATGCCAAAAAATACGAGGAAACGCCCTTTTTCAAAATCGCTCCAAATCATCATAAGCATTTGTATGTCAGAGACTTATAAAATATTTTACAAAATGTCTGAAAAACTAAATGTCCAAACACTTACCTTTCATGTGCTCTCCTAATCAAAAATTCATTCTGACCCATAATTCCCATCTTACCTATTTTTATACATCGTTGCCTTCTATATGCACTTCTTGCCCTCGAATTACCGCCCTTTTTTTCGGAAACAGTAGCATTTCATTCTTTAACAAAATTTTTCTACTTTGTATAGCTATTTATTACAGCCAGCAAAACGGCTTAATAGGCATCTCTTTTAGTCTGAATAACTAAATGTCCTATGAATAATTTATTTGTCAAAAAGATTTTAATGTCGTATAATAGATTGGATTCAAAACGAAGAAATAGTTAAAGGGAAGATTCTGATGGGAAAGATGAAAGAAGCACAGAAGCTCCCTCCTGTAGAGCAGTTAAGGGGCAGAACCCTCGGCAGAATACTCATTAAAATGGGTGCGTTGAGCAGAGACAAAGTCCATGAATGCCTGAAAATCCAGAGCCAACGGCAAGGCGTAAAAATAGGCCAGATTTTCCTTGAACTGGGTCTTATTGATGAAGTCCAACTACAAATGGCACTTGCGGCCCAACGCGGAATGGAATATGTGAGCCTTGATGGTGTTGATATTCCTCCTGATGTAGTCGAAAAGGTGCCGGCACAAATGGCAAAGACATACCACATCGTACCAATTGAATACAATCGAGAACAAAATGAATTGACCGTTGCACTTGACAGCCCCGATAACTTCAGAGCTACCGACGATCTAAGCACATTGATGGGTTTTAAGGTTACTGCGAAGATAACCGATCGTGATATGTTGGAAAGTGCTTTGACGAAATATTATGAGACACAAGACGAAAACATCAATGAGCTGATAGATGAAATACAAGGTGACAGTTTCCTTGCGGAATTTGAGGGAAGAAATCAAAGTATTGACCTGGATGAATTGAAGGAACTATCCGAGTCGAATCCCGTCAAAAAACTGCTGAATCTGGTTTTGCTGCAGGCGATTCGTGACAAGGCCTCGGACATCCATTTTGAGCCGTTTGAAAATGAGTATAAGATGCGTTACCGCATTGATGGTGTGCTTTACGAAATGGTTCCTCCACCAAAATACATTGCTGCGGCTCTTAGCTCACGTATAAAGGTTATGGCAAACTTGGACATCGCTGAGAGACGTCTGCCACAGGACGGCCGAATATCACTGACGGTAGAGAGCAATCCTATCGACTTGCGTGTTAGTGTTCTTCCGACAATGTTCGGAGAAAGTGTTGTATTGCGTGTTCTGGATAGAAGCCAGGCCATGTTTGACTTGGGGGCACTTGGATTAAGGCCGGATGACCAGGAAATAATCCGCAAGCTTATACACAAACCTAACGGTATTATAATTGTTACCGGCCCCACCGGATGCGGCAAAACTACCACACTTTACTCAGCCTTAAATGAACTTAATGATATTGGGACGAAGATAATCACCACTGAGGACCCGATAGAATATGACATTGACGGCATTATTCAGGTTCAAATGAAACCGGCTATTGGCCTGAAATTCGCAAGGTGTCTAAGACACATACTCCGTCAGGACCCCGATATTATATTAGTGGGCGAGATTCGTGACCTTGAGACAGCGGAGATTTCCGCCCAGGCTTCTCTGACAGGCCACATTGTGTTTACGACCCTGCATACAACCGATGCCCCGAGTTCAATAGCACGACTTTTAGATTTGGGGGTCGAACCGTTTCTTCTTACCGCTACTATTGAAGGCATCGTCTCCCAGCGATTGGTAAGGAAAATATGTGAAAACTGCAAGACGGCATTTGAGCCAAGTGAAGCGCAATTAATGGAGTTACAACTTACACCGGATGATATTAAAGGTAAGAAATTTTATTATGGACGAGGTTGCAGCAAGTGTAATGGTACCGGTTATAGAGGTCGAACGGGTGTTTTTGAGATTATGGTATTCAATGATGAGATACGAGACTTAGTTATGAATCAGGCTTCGACGGCGGTTCTGCGTGCCGCGGGCCAGAAAGCCGGTATGAGGCTGATGCGTGATAACGGCCTGGAGGCAATATATGACAGCATTACTACTATAGACGAGGTCGTAAAAGAAACGATAATGGAAGAAGTATAGGATGGACTGGTTCATTATGAATCTGGACTTAATAGCTAATTGTCAATACAAAGGAGGTATTTAAAATGCCAGTTTTTCAATATGCAGCGCTGGATGCACAGGGTGTAGAGATAAAAGATGAGATAGATGCTCTCAGCCAGAAAGAAGCAATAAGCAAGATACGCAATATGGGATATTTTCCCACGAAGGTCCGTGAGCGCGGTGTGGGGAAAAAAGCGGGAGCGAGAAAAGCTGCTGCCAGGCCGACACGCAAGCGAGGTGCCGGCAGCAAGGTCAAAATCAAATATATAACCCAGTTTGCAAGACAGCTTTCGACGCTCCAGGATGCGGGCCTGCCCATTTTGCGGTCGTTGAGGATTCTCGAGGAACAGCAAAAGTCTGGGACATTCAAGAGGGTTATCGGTTACGTAGCCGACGACATTGAGGGCGGTTCCACGCTCTCGGAAGCTATGGCCAGATACCCCAGAACCTTTGACCGGCTGTTCACCGGTATGGTGGCGGCAGGTGAGACCGGCGGTGTGCTGGATTTGATATTGGCACGTGTCGCTGACTTTATGGAAAAGGCCCAGAAACTCAAATCGCGAGTTAAAAGCGCAATGGTATATCCGGCGGTGGTCTTGACCGCGGCTTTCACTATTCTCTTGCTGTTGATGAAATATGTGATACCGCAGTTTGAGACGGTGCTTAAGGAGATGGTGTCAGGTGAGTTGAACGTGGTAACAACTACAGTGCTCGGCATAAGCAGTTGGATTGCAACACAATATGGCTGGGCGGTTATAATTGGCATTCCGTTTGGATTTATTCTTCTGCTCAGGATTATCAGGAAGTTTCGCGCCGGCAGATTAGTTCTGGATGCCATCAAATTGAAACTTCCGGTTATGGGCCAGCTTACCAATAGAGTTTCGGTAACACGGTGGACGAGAACGCTTGGAACACTGATTAGTGCCGGTGTGCCGATTCTGGATGCCATTACTGTTACACGTGAGACAGCGGGAAACGAAGTCTTTGCCAATATGCTCAACAATGTCCACAATTCCATCAGACAGGGCGACACGTTTGCCGGCCCATTACGGCAGTCTAAAACCGTTGACTTAATCGTCTCCAATATGGTCGCCGTGGGCGAGGAAACAGGTGACCTGGACAAGATGCTTCTGAAGGTAGCGGACAACTTCGATGAGCAGGTTGACGTGCTGGTTGCCTCGTTAATGTCGATGCTTGAGCCGATTATG
>JBGVTO010000003.1:0-9244 GCA_041862635.1 Phycisphaerae bacterium
GAAGACTGTAGAATCTGTCGCATACTGGCTCAAGCGGCAGTTTCCTCCGGCGGGGTAACAGCGACGGCACGGTGGCAAGGACATGCCGAGCAACTGGCGAAGCCCTCCTCGCCCCATCGAGAAATCGACGGAGAAAGGTAGGCTGTATAACCTCTTAAAGGGAAATCAGTCGAAGGCGAGAGGGTGGCGGAAGGGTTTGTAAGAGCTATGAGGCGAGGTAACGCTCGCGGAGCAAAGGAACCCTACATGTAATTTCTCTGACAAAAAGGAAGGCAAGGTCGACATGATAAAATCGGCCATAAGTTTGCAGGACCTGAGACGGGGAATATACATCAAGGCGAAGGCTGAACTGGCTTTGCGCTCATATTAGCGTAAAGGCTTCGGCTGGAAGAGGTGGAGTAGCCAGTGTATCATCACTGGCGAAAGCAACTCCAGTGTGATAAGCCCCATAAACCTTGGTATGAAGCATATAGGAAAGCGTAGTGTGGGAAAACCACATGCTGCGTTTGACGAGGCGGGGACTGGAGACGTGGAATGGTCGAGATATTGTGACACTCGCAGACGAAAGGGCGAGCTAACGGGGAATACAAAATTCGACCTACACCAACGCGCCAGTCCTCGACCCTACTACGGTGAGAAAGAAATGTTTCAACCATATGATTCTTTTGGGGGTAAAGGGATTTCAGTATTTGACTTTGAGCTCTTCATAGGTGGCCGTTACGATCTCTTGGGCAATATTAGTCGCCTGGCCTTGGCCGACAAGTAGTGATAGTTTGCGGGTGGATTATGGTCGTTAGCTGGCTATCACAATTGTTTGACTAAGACTGGAACATACCTTGAATAATCTATTCTCAAATCTTGATTTTTCAAGACCTTATGGTATAATAAAAAATAGTCAAAACCTACACATGTATTTTAGTTCAGAGTGGGTTCAGTAATGAAACACAATAGTATGTTTTCATCGGACTCTACCTCAACGGAACAACACTATAGTGCTCCTTGTTCGATCGCATTTCATTAGATGTCACCATGGCCTATGTAGAAGTTTGGAAAAGCGGAAGACTTATCACTCGTCGCCGTGTAGATGAGCAGAAAGCCCAGAAGGGATGCAGGGTACGTTTAGGCTCGGCTGGCGAAGTGCGTGTAGCCATAGGTCAATCAGAAACTCTCGGTGAGTTAGAAGTTCGCATGTTCGCGGGAGAACCACCCCCAGCCTGGCAAGAAGCAAAAAAAACGGTGTCGAAACCTGCTCAGGACGACCAAAGCCTTACGCCTCTTTCCGTGGAGACTCCGGGTCTTCGTGTTGAGCAGATGGATAGATATCCCGATATCGAGGGATATAAGATCATCGAACCTTTGGGCGAAGGAGGCATGGGAATAGTCTGGCGTGCTGAGCAATTGAGCACTCGACGGCAGGTAGCCCTGAAGCTTATGGTCTCTCACAGAATAGAGTCCCCGAAAGCCCAAGCTCGTTTTCAACGGGAGGTAGAACTGACCGCGCGGCTGGATCATCCCAACATCGCCCGCATTTATGAAAGTGGCTTGCATCAGGGAATGTATTACTATGCCATGGAACTGGTTAATGGTATACCTTTGGACCGATACGTTAAGAGTAAGGCCCTATCGCGTCACGAGATTTTGGCCCTCATGCGGATGGTCTGCCAGGCTGTTCTGTTTGCTCATCTGCGAGCTGTGATACATCGTGATCTTAAGCCGTCAAACATTCTGGTAAGTCCGGATGGTCAGCCCCATGTGCTTGACTTTGGGCTAGCTAAAGCCTTACTGGAGGAAGATGAGGCCCTTACTATATCAGTCGAAGGTCAAATTGCTGGTACTCCTGCCTATATGTCGCCGGAACAGGCGGCCGGTCATCATAGCCAGATCGATACCCGCACAGACGTCTTCAGTCTCGGTGTAATTCTATACGAACTTCTGACCGGACAGTCACCCCATGACCTATCCGGATCAACGTTTGATGTGTTGCATCGGATTATGGAAGGTAAGATACAGCGTCCTCGTGAGATCACCAAAACTATGGATTGCGAACTGGAGGCGCTCTTACTCAAGGCACTCGCCCAAAATCCAGAAGATCGCTACGCCTCAGCCGGTGCCTTAGCAAAGGATATCAACAACTACCTTAATGGCGAACCTTTGGATGCCCAGGTGCCTACTATCCTGTATTTCCTTCGCAAGAAGGCTCTCAAATATCGGGTGCAAGTTGCAATAGGCTTGGCTGTATCTTTCATCTTTTTAGGAATCATCCTTGTGGCCTACACCAAAATAGTTTCAGAGCGAGCGGTGCGCGAAGCTCAGGCTGTTGAACTGGAACTGAAATCGAAAGAGCTTACGTGGGCGGAGCTTGAACTGAAGGCGCTCGGCAGCAATCAGAAGGAGGCGCAGGCGGCCCTACGTATTCTTCGAGACGAGTATCTTGCCTCCCAGAAAAATGTTGATGAACTGCAGCAGAAATTAGACCAGCAAGTAGCTCTGGTACCAACCAAGCGAATCAATTTGAAGCGGGGAGAACCTTTATCACCAACAGCGTTGGTCAGGCAACCCGCTTTACCCCAAGGTGTGCAATCATGGACGCTTGAGACGCTTGGACATCGAGGGAACGTCAATAGAATCGCCTACAGCCCGAACGGCCGATGGTTAGCTTCAGGCAGCAGCGATGGGACTCTCCGGCTGTGGGATTCGGACTCAGGGCAGCTGACGAAGATTCTTATAGACTCCAATGATACCGTCGATCTACCCTGGGTCACAGATGGGCGCGAGGCCGACCGCTTTTCGTGGTCGGCTGATGGACAAACTCGTACGTTAGATGAAATCATCATACTATGGGAGATTGACTTACCAGATATATGGCAATCGTTACAACGATCAGCTACTGCCGTAGCGTTATCTCCTGATCGTGCTATGCTGGCCTTCGGAGATCGCGATAGCACGATACGTGTTTTGAATACCAAATCCGGGCAGCTGCGACATACCAACATACCGGCTTGGTGTGGTCCGGTTCATTCGGTGCGTTTTTCGTCCGACAGCAAAGTTCTGGCTACAAGCGCCGGTTCGGGAACGATTTGTCTTTGGGACGCCCATAGATGGCAACCTCTTCGCAAGTTCGAAACAGATAGTATCACCGGCGGCTTTTCACCCAGTGTCAGCACTATCTCTTGGGATCCAGGTGATACTGTCATCGCAAGGCCAAACAACCACCAGGACGCTCTTGAAATTCTGGATTCACAGTCTGGCCAAGTATTGCGCGTCCTGTACGGCAATAGTCAAAAGATCGCTTCCGTCGCCTGGTCACCTGACGGCACGCTCTTGGCCGCGGGAACGATCGACGGCAAGGCCCATTTGTGGGATATCAAATCAGACTCTAATGAGCCGTTCGTCACGCTCGACGCTCGTACCGGCCGTGCCAACACAGTCACCTGGCACCCGGACGGCCAGAGTTTAATCACTGCTGGGGAGGATGGGAATATCAAGCTCTGGGAACCGCATACCGGCAAGCTGACTCATACCTTTGATAGGCATACAGGCCCAATTACCTGCTTAGCACCATCGCCCAACGGGAAAGTCCTTGCATCCGGAAGTCCCGATGGAACGATTCGTCTGTGGGATGTCACACGGAGTAGGATATTCAACCTCCTGAGAAACGAGCCAAATGCTCCTCAAGCCGGACAATCTGCTTTTACTGCGGTCGCCTGGTCGCCGAATGGCACGCTCTTAGCTTCTGGGGATTCTGGCGGTAATATCCAGATATGGGACCCAAATTCGCGCCAGCCCCGGCGTTCTTTCAGCGCTAACTGCGGGTCGATAAAGTCTTTGGCATGGTCTCCAGATGGTCACGTACTGATGTGTGGTGGGGCCGATGGCTCGGCCCGGGCATGGGATGCCAGGAATGACTTTCAGGAACATGTCGTGCTGTTACCCTTATGGGGTTCTGCCGGACCCGGCATAGCCATCAATCGAGAAGGTGATTATCGAGGCCCGCCCGGGATTGCGGAGCACCTCATCTATGTCGTTTCGACCGAGCGTGGCCAGGAGACACTTACGCCGGCCGATTTCAAGAGCCGATTCGGCTGGGTGAATGAACCCTGGCAGGTTGGACTGTATACCCCCAGCTTAGAACAAGTAAAGAGAATATACGTCAAGGCGGATGCCGAGCCTCCCTACGACGGTAACAGTTGGGATACTGCGTTCAACGACCTGCAGGATGCTTTGAAGGTGGCGCAGCCTAACACAGATATTTGGGTAGCCGCTGGCATCTACAGCCCGGACCGAGGGACAGGTGCACGTGAGGCGAGCTTCCGTTTGAAAAACGGTGTCAGGCTTTTTGGCGGATTTTCCGGAACAGAGACTAACATCGACCGGCGTGACCCAAATCGAAATGAAACCATTCTCAGCGGCGACCTTAAAGGGAATGATGGACCCAATTTCACCAACAATGATGAAAACAGCTACAACGTTGTTTTAGCAAGTAACACCGATTCAAGCACGGTTCTGGATGGTTTCGTTATCACTGGCGGCAATGCGAATGGTCCTGGTCATAAACGTACCGACAACTTCAATCACCATGGTGGTGGATTAGGTATCAGGGAATGTAGCCTGACCTTGATTAGGTGCGCTTTCAAGTACAATTCTGCTGTTCAATATGGAGGTGGAATATTTAATTACGGGGGTTGGCCAATTCTACAGAACTGTGCCTTCACAACCAATAGAGCATTGTATGATGGAGGTGCAATATGCAGTCATTGGAGCAAATCTGTTGTCATTGGCTGTACATTTGTGAAAAACTCAGCCGATCACTACGGAGGCGGCGTATATATAGCTCTGGATAGCTCAATGTTCATTGACTGTACATTCACAGGGAATTTTGCGCCGGCTGGAGGAGGGTTGCATATCACAAATTCACAAAGTAATCCGACCTTAGCCAACTGCAGTTTCCTTGAAAACAGCGCGGATATGGGTGGTGGAGTATATGTTGCCGGGAGCAACGCAAAATTCATCAACTGTCTCTTCAACAATAACTCAGCAGTCGGCAGGGGCGGCGGAATCTATACTATACATAGGCCGACTAAACCTATGCTCTACAATTGTACAATTGTCGGGAATAAATCACTTTATCCCGGATGCGGAATAGACAATGACCCGAACGGCAGCCCGGTATTAGTCAATTGCATCGTATGGAATAACACCGATGGAAATAAGACATCTGAATCGGAACAGATTCGTGGTGGATTCCCTGTAATTAATAATTGCTGCATCCAAGGCTGGAGCGGCCAACTCGGTGGAAGCGGGAACTTTGCATTGAATCCGTTGTTTGTCGATCCTGATGGCATCGACAAAATAACAGGTACACTCGATGACAATTTTCGGCTCGACCTCGCCTCTCCCTGCCGTAACGCCGGAAACAACTCTGCTCTTCCTGCCGATACGGCTGACCTCGATAAGGATGGTGACGTCAACGAGCCGATTCCATTCGACATTGAAGGAAAACCGCGTATTCTTAACGGCGTTGTGGACCTTGGCGCCTTCGAAAACGGCTGAGCTATTTTGTGCCTTTCAGAAAATCCTCTCAATAATGTTGCACTGCCTTACACACCCATTGTCGGAATGCCATAGACACTGTTTAGTTGGCTGATTATCCAATGTCAAGATTTTAACTTATGACCCTTCTTCTGACAAAGCTTAAAGGCCTGGACGAAAAGTCTATTAAGCTCAGCGGACATCCAAGGTTTGTTAATGAGCTTGGCAAACGAAGTTTCCAGCGATTCATAGGAATGTGTGGTAATCTTCACATCGTGAAATACCAACGCACTTGCAATCGCAGCATAGTAAATAGCGACGGCCACGGCCCGGTCAACCTCTGAGCGTTTCCGGGAGGCCATCTTTTTCGCGTATCGTCTTATCTTCTTAATTGCACCAAGGTCCGATTTTGAATCTGTTACTACCTCACCCAGGGTTCTGCCTCCAAGGGGCATAAGGTCTTTGCGCAACTGGCCAAGTATGGCTGGCAACTCCTCTACAACTGTAGTATCCAACGGCAACGTTCCCGCCAGACGAGCTTTAAGAAGCTGAGCAGTGGTATGTATTGAGTCGTCTTTGCCTTGGTCACAATCGGAATAGAGGGCAATACCTAAAAGCCGAGCCAAGCTTTTTGGTTTTAGGCCTAAAGTCGAATCTTTACTCATCAGTCACTCCCAAAAATTCTCAGAGACTTGAGTTCATCATTGTTATCAACAACATTAACATATACGACCCCTCTGTAGAGCTATACGCAGTAAAATTTGTTAGCTTGCGCAATTTTTGAAAGGATTTTCATTAAATCTTGAATTTCTTGTTTGACCTCCTCATCGGAATCAACGTGCTGGCGAACTCGCTCGGCCAGGGCCTTTTGAAATCGCCGTTTCACGGTGACAATCGTATTCGACACCTTTACCTTGTTCTTAATGCCAAACCGCTTACACAGGTCGGCAACGGTAATGGGCTCCACACCAGTCACGATGGGATCCAATACTCTGGCTTGAAAAACTTCCCAATGGATTCTTTTTCCATCCTGAATGCAGTCTTCTTTGACCTCAGCAAGCACATCGTCCATTAACACTGAGGCCCAAACGTAAGTGAAGACATCCTCCGGTTGCATACCCTTTGCCGTCAAGGATATTGATTCCTCATTGAATTCTTCCAGCGATACTACCCCATCCTTAGGATGGCGTTTTCCAGCCACATCGGCCCTGTGAACGCTGGTGATGTAGTGGTTCAATGCCGTCAGCAGAAATGTCCGGAATCGGCCTTTTGCTTCGTCAGCCTGCTGGACTATATCCTTCCCTAATACTATTTCGTGGAAGAAACCCTGGGTCAGGTCCTTAGCAGGCTCGTTGCCGTAGCCTTTTCGTCTAAGGTAACAGTAGATGGGTTTCCAATACCTTCTGATAAGATCATCGATGACTATCCTCCGTCGGGCCTCATCATGCGTCCTGGCATTTCGAATCTCAGACCAATGTGTCGTCTGAAATCTACTTTTCGTTCCCCCCATGGATGTTTTGCCTGACCGCCTCATTTGATTGTCGCCTGACAAATTATTTTTTTTTCGTCTCTTCTATTAGCCAGTATAGATTTGCGAATGTCGAAGACAAACAGTCATATCTGAGTCTCGACGACCACTAAGGCACTGTTACAAAGTTTTTATACAATAAAAACGCAAATCAAGGCATATATGCCACATTAAGCCAGCTGTTGGTGTCATGATTGCCTAAAAACTTATTACAGGTAGCTTAGAACTCATTCTACCACCTGTCGGTCATATTTCAATCTCAAAGTGGCATGCCATTCAACGCAATTTCAGAAGCGAAAATCTGACCTGCTGCGCAAGCCGCAGCTCTTTTTTGCGTAGAAAGAAGTAGAAAGCGAACAACATGACTTTCTGAGTCAGAAAAGTAAATAGATTGTGGACTGCGTAAAGCATTTGGCCAACTCATTAAGCCGGATGAATGTAAGGAGGTGATAGCAAATGAATACTGGCACTTTTAATTCGCTGAACATGATAATTCGCACAAACAATACAGGGCAAGCACAACTGACCAGGTTCCTCGAGTTGCCCGAGATCAAAATGTTCATTCACGACTTGCGTCATTTGGTGCAAGCTATTGTTGGATCAGTTGATACGCTGCAAATGGCGTTACAGGAACATGCTGCAGATCTTGCCGCGAAGTCGCTGGATCGGCTTAGGCAGAACACAGACTTGGCTGTTGACATGCTCGGACATTTCGGAGTAAATCCACAGGTAGACAATGAGGAGAGCACAGAATGTGATGTGGCTTGGGAAATTGAGCGTGTTGTAGATTCACTTGCACCATTACTGAGACAAAATGGAATAACCATACACCAAAAAGCATTATCACCTACAATTGCCGCGATACGCAAAACAGACTTGAATAGGTTACTATTGAATCTTCTTCTTAATGCAATCGAAGCAACAAATAAACCAGATGCTCCAGTTACCATTACAGCCGGAGCAGCATCTGACGAATCAGTGCAGGTAACCGTGCAGGATAACGGCTATGGTATTGACAAGGACAAACTTGCTAATATCTTTGACGAAGGCTATACGACGAAAGCACAGCGAGGTAACAAAGGCCTTGGCCTTGCAATTGTCAAGCAGCTCTTGGAAACATACCATGGAACTATGCGTGTACAGTCGTGTCCAGGCAGAGGCACTCGGTTCATGATCCGGCTTCCAAAACCCAAAAAGAGGAATGCTGAAGCGACTATTAGTAATCCAGTCATTTGAACGAAAGGAGAAAGTACTATGAGCCCTAAATTAACAAATAGAAAAGTATTAATAGTAGATGATGATTTCGGTTTCGCTACCGACTTGAAAACGTGGCTTAGCAGGGAAGGATTTCAAGTTCACGTCGCACAAGTAGGCCGGGCAGCAATTCAGTTTCACAGACTGTACCGACCGTACACGGCTGTGCTTCTGGATTTGCATATGCCCAAAGTGGATGGATTTGAAGTGCTCAAAGAAATCAAGAACACAGATATAGGTACCCGTGTGGCCGTGCTCACAGCGGATGCCACTGCACGCGATAGGGCAAGCGCTTTGGGCGCGGACGCATTCCTTGTAAAGCCGATCGACAGGAAAGTAATATGTGGTCTCATTCAGCAGTTGGCAACAACCACGTTAAGTTAAAATACCGTCAACCCATCGTCACAGAATCTTGAGGCTGCCACAGGCTCGGTGATGAGCATCCGTAGAAACTGACCGCAATGAACGGCCTGGCTGTGCTGTACAAAGAGCAAGATCGCTACGACACTACAGTGCTACCTTGACTTGATATACACATAGCGTCTTTCGAACCGACCCCACAAGCCAATCAGAAGCGCACTGGACCGCGCCTCAAGCACCCCCAAAATAGCCCCATTTTCTTGAGCTGCGAAAATTCCAAAATTCTTCAAAAAGCCACCTCTTTCAGGAGCTGGAAAACACCACAATTTTCAGGTGACATTATGTCTCCAAAATGACACCACAAATGTTGATTTTGCTTATATCGAGTCCGAATAAATGTCAATTTTTTGTGAAAATACAAATATTTTTAGACAATTTTCAGAGTAAAATCGGATTAAGTAGTGCGACCAGCTAAGGCTGGCGTGTTCAGAAGGAGTTAGTCTTTCCGGGGCAGAAGCCAGAGACCCTGTAGCTTGGATGGCAGGAAGGAGAGAAATCGAACGACCTGAAGCC
>JBGVTO010000004.1:0-57220 GCA_041862635.1 Phycisphaerae bacterium
GTGCAAAAGGCCGGTTCTTCGCTGGCCTTTTTTTGTGTGGTCTGCCCGGCCGGTTGGTGTAACATTGTTTCTGTAAATTTGGTATAGCAAGGCGTGTGCCGTCGCTTAGGCGAGCTTAGCGAGCCGGAGCGACTCCTCCGAGCCTGACCATGCCTGGGAGATATTCCCGAATATTCTGGTCCCTAATAATAATAGGGGGTAGCTGATCCACTCCTTATTGTATATAGGCTTGTCGGACGGCGGTGGGGCCCACAATCACGTCAAATATCGCCACTTCATCTATGGTGCCTGCAAAGGTATTGTTATCAGGGCCGTGTGCCCCGCCGATTCGTACATTTTCGATACAGCCGGTATTTATCTCCGCCTCTTCCATCTTGTAAATCGTTCTGCGTTCGCCGTCCACATAGAGCAAGACATCGCTTATGAGGGGGCGTTCGGGGTCAACCGGATCGAGTACGACGGCTACATGATGCCAGTTGCCGTCTCCGACCTGCTGTTCGTTCGCAGAAATGAATCCTGATTCACAAGATAGCCTGAGTCTTTGGTCCTCATCGACCTCCAGCAGCCAAGATGCCCCCGGGTGCTTCTGCCCCCAGGTGATGATAGGAAGCTTGCCGACTGGAATTCCCTGCGTTTTGAGCCAGGCAAAGACTGTACGAGGGTTTTTACCGCAAATGCCGGGCCAGCCTTCTACTTCCACATAATCGTCTGTGCCGTCTAACTCTAAGCCGCCGCCTAAACGGCCGGTCACCCACTGAGAATCATCCGCGGAGAAGCCCGACAGAGAACCATCGTAAAAGCCCATGCTATCCGCAGTGACCATACCGGCAGTCTCGTTCAGCGGCCAGTACGCTACCGGTGCCGGACCGGCGGCATCTTGACCCCATACCTGAGACAGGACGGCTAAGTCTTTGTTGTTTATCCGGTCGTCTCCGGGGTCTGACACATCACAGGAGGGATTCCAATTCGCCTGGCCCGGCGCACTGAGCCATGCCGAGGACAGCGCCAACAAATCATTTCCATTGATGATTTGGTCGCCTGTACAGTCTTGTGGCATGGAGCCATCTGTTGAGAATTTGTAAGTACGCGTAAACTTAGCGTGTTCTCCGGGTGTTAGGGTGATGATTAAGAATTGTTCGGGCGACACCTGGTAGGAGGTAGTCCAAATGCCGATATAGGCCGACCTGAGCGTTGAATCAATAATGACCCGTTGGCCGATGTCACTCTGCTCTACCGCAATCGTATCAGGACCGAGGTAATCATCCGGTTTGTAAACCCAGGTCTTGGGAACACTGGAAATTGTTTTCGTATAGAGGACCATATTCTCCAGACTCACCATCGGCGGATTACTATCTATAAAACCGGGTGTTCTACCCACCTGCCCGAATAACGGAGGTTCCCATTGATGCAACTGGGGTGATGTCACCATGTTGTACGGAAAGTACACTCTATAATTGGGTCCAACATTTCTTTGATTAAAGGTCAGGAAATTATGAAGGTACTGCTCTGTAGTGAATGTCTTTGAGCCGGTATTCGTTAAAACGTAGTGCATGAGGATTCTGTCATTTTTGACTATCACGTCTTCCTCAAGCTGGTAGGAATATCCGTTGGCCGTTCCGGACAAGGTCTGGACAAAACGGACCCTGTCCGGCTCCCAGGTGGTTGTAGTCTGAGCCAGCTCCACTACCGGGTAGCTGGAGCTGAAATTGTATGGCGAGGCGTTGCGATTGAGGATGCCAACGCCGATTTTAATGAATGCAGAGCCGTTAGAGCCCTCGTTATATCCGGGCGGGTCGGGCTGAAAGGACTCCTGCCCGATATCGAACTCCATGGGCAGCCCACCCAGATAATTAAGAGCACCCCCGTTAATCGGCGCATAACAGAAATCACGATTATTGAGCTGCACTCGTATCACATTGGCAACTGGTGAAAAACGGAGCCCCTGGTTCCAACGGCAGTCCGGCGAATCGGGGTCACCCACTTCCACAATCAAGCTGCCGCTGTGAAGGATTCGCGTTCCGGCGTGGATAGGTTGCGGGTTATCTGCTGCCCAGGCAGTTCGGTAAATAGTCGCTAAAACAGCGGCTGATAATAGAATGAACAATGTCTTTTTCATGCGTGCCCACCTCGAATCCACGGATTTGCATCCATTCTCCATCCCGAGAAAATCGGGACTGCGAAGGATAAATCCGATCACAATAGTCTGTAATTCCGAGACCAACTCTAATGTTACTATCATATCACATAGGGGGATAGAAATCAAATCCTGTTTGGCCATAAACCACATTGAGGATACCGGGAAAGGGGCTTAAAAAGCCAACGGTCGGATTCGAACCGACAACCACTGGTTTACAAAACCTTGTTCCCCCCTCAATTCTGGCCTAAAAACGCGATATAGGCCTAAAAACACAGGTGATTGTTGTGATTAATGACACTGTGGTGAATAGAAATGGTGTCATTTTGGTGTCATGATGTCCCGCCGTTCAAGTTATTATTTCATGATAAAAGCTTACGTGCACCACTTGTATCGTAAACAGAGAAAACTAACTTCTTTCTAAGTTCCGGGAATCTCCTGTCTACTCACAAAGCAAGCCTAAAATGAGAGAGCTATATTACGTCTACTCAACCATAGTGTCCCCATGTTAAGAGGTTATTAAGCCCAGCCATTAATTCCGTGTTTTAATAACAACCGTTCTATTGATTTGTTTTAACTTGTCAAATCACACTGCACAAATGTAATATATTAAAGGCTGAGAAAAAACAGCCTACACAATATTATACACTGAGATTTCGATTGTCCCAATCAAAATCGCCAGAATGAAAGTCAAGAGGCAAGAAAAAGCTCGGTGCTCTTTGCGTCTGCAGAGAGCACCGTTCGCTTGTGCTCTTGGCGGGCTCTGGCGAGCCTTGATTGGGCGCGATGCAGCGGTGCTCTTTTTGTTGCCCATCTCAGTTGCCGGAGGAGAATATATTAACATGTCTCTATCCCAGGAAATCCACCTTGATTATGAACGGTGGGAGAATATATCTGATACAAATACAAGATTTTATGAATATAATCACAGTAAAAAAGGCAGGTATAATCGAGAAATAATTGTAAATGAGATTATACCAATTATTAACAGAATTATTGATCTCCATCTTACACCACGACAATCGCAAGTTATGTCACTCTATAGAAAACAGTTTACGCAGGTTAATATAGCTAAGATATTGGGCATAAGTCAACCAACGGTAAGTCAACATCTGAATGGCAAAAGAAGAAATGGCAAAAGAATTGGTGGTGCATTCCGCAGGATCAGAAGAAAAATACACGAAAATTCTATGAACGGAATTTGGTCCCCTGAAGATAGACAAATTTTGATTGTTCTCGATATGTTACTTGATAAGAACATAACACACAAACGAGCCTTGTGTACTTTCAACAGTATCGTAAAAATTCATTAGATAGTTCATATTATGTAACAATAAATCGTCATTAATGACTTGTAAAAAAATGACTCTTTTCATCTAAAAGTGCCTATATTTTTACCTATATTATGGACGTAGTTCTTTTTGGTAAGATAAAAATATTGAAAGGCCTTTAGATGTGGTGGAAAAAAAGCACAAAACAAACCACGTCAAAAGCAGTGGCTTATTACCGTCATTCTGCACAGGACCGACAAGAGTATTCCATCCCCATTCAAAGTCAACAAGTAAGAAAATTTGCCGCTGAACATGGTATTGAGATAATTAAAGAATTCAAAGACTATGGCGTATCGGGTCTGTCAAGTAAGGGTAGAGATCAATTTTTAGAAATGCTTCAGTATGTAGCAGAAGGGCCGGAGGAGTTTGACTATGTTTTGGTGCTTGATATGAGCAGATGGGGGCGTTTTCAGGATCTAGTTCTTTCGCCTTACTATATAGGACTGTGTCAACAGTATGGCAAGAAGGTTATTTTTACTGACATTGGTATTCCGAAGGAAGATGACCTTGTACATTTCCTGCGATTGAACGTTGAGAGCTATAGAGCTGCAACATATAGCAAAGAACTTAGTGACAAGGTATTCAAGGGATGTGCTAACATAGCCAAGCACGGTTTTAGAGCTGGTGGACCACCACCCTATGGACTTCACAGATTATTACTTGATGAGCAGAAAAAGCCAGTTCAGATTCTAAAACCAGGACAACGCAAGAGCATCCAAAATCAACGGGTTACCTTAACACCTGGTGATAAAGATGAAATAGCTGCAGTTAAAAATATATTCCGTACCTTTGTAAAAAAACGCTGTTCGCCAAAAGATATCGCAGAAAGACTCAACAACGAACAAATACTTTCACCCGGACAACGACAGTGGACAAGCGACAGCGTTGTCTCTATCCTCAACAACGAGCTTTATATAGGAACAATGGTATACAATAAAACCTCTCAAAAACTGCAATCAAAAACAAAATATAATCCTAAAGATGAATGGATTCGGACTGAGGGCGCCTTTGAAGCGATAGTTGAAAAAGAGCTTTTTCATCAGGCACAGGCAATACTCAACACGATGGAACAGGAGCGGCTGCGAAAATACTCAGATGAAGATATGCTTTCGAAGCTTAAAAAATTATATGATAAATGCGGTATTGTTTCTGTCAAGCAGATATCAGCAAGAAAAGAAATGGTATCGGCTGCAACATATTCAAAGCATTTTTTGTCAATCGATATGGCATTTCAAAATATGTTTCACAAAATTCTTGAGCAGACAAGAAAAAGTGTTGCAGAACAATTAAGCAGTATAGCAAAACAGATTGAACAATTTGAAGATTATTTTGTGCTGAATGACAGTCTGAGCGTTCTTGTTCAGCCATCTGTGCCGGTACCGTGTGGATATGGAGTTTACTGGAGTTTTCGGCCTGATCCGAGAGTAGAGATTGACATTACACTGGGTGTACCGCTGTCCAACAGAGGACAATATGATATTCTCGGATACCTATTGTTTCCACGATTGCTTTCGGAGAGCCGCAACATAAAGGTATTCGGTAGCAGTAACGGAAAGCTTGATTTATACGGATACTCCAATTTGGATATAATCAATAGAGTGTTATTTTAAGGAGGGCAAATATGAAATTTTCCAAAATCAAATTAATGAAAGATCGCAAGCACGAAGAAATACCGATTGATAAAATAAAGGTATTGAATTCACGAAACAGAAACAAGGCTCGCTTCCAAGAAAATATTAGAAGCATTAAAGATGTCGGATTAAAAAGACCAATCCAGGTCAACGAGAGATACTATAACAAGACTGGGTATTACGACTTAATCTGTGGTCAGGGACGTTATCTGGCTTACAAAGCCCTTAAATACACGGTAATACCAGCTGAAGTTCTCAATTGTAGTAAGAAACAGGCCTATCTTCTGTCTCTTGTCGAGAATATTGCCCGAGTGCCACCGGGGACGATGTGGTTTGCTTGTGAAGTAAACCGGATGCACAAGAGCGGTTTTACATTAATGCAAATAAGCAATATCACGGGAAAGAGTGAAACATATATACGTGATTATATACGATTGGTTGAACAAGGGGAGGAGAGGCTTATCAAGGGTGTTGAAGATGGAATATTCCCGATATCATTTGCAAAACAGGTAGCAAGATCAAATAGTTCCAATATTCAAAATGTGCTTATGGATGCTTATGATAAGGGGATAGTAAACAGCACAAACTTTCCGACAGTTAAAAGAATTATTGACTTAAGATTAAGACGCGGAAAAGAACCGGAGAGGAAAGTTTGTTCTGTTAGATCACCGTCATCGGATTATACGGTGAAACAATTAAAAACAGATATAACAAAATTAACTAGAGAAAAGGAAGCGTTTGTTAACGAGTCCTCAATAAAGGAAAACCGTCTTCTATCTCTTCTTGACGGATTGAATGCTTTGTGGAGAGACAAGGCAACCGCTGAATTGATAACTTCTGAGGGGCTCGGGCCGATGCCAGAACTGAAAGGGACCTATAATGTCTAACAAGAAAAACGTTATTCAAAACATTATCTCACTTCACAACATGATAATGTTACAACGCAAAAAAAATTTAAACTCCAAAGGGATTGAACGGCTTAACAAATTCGTTTCAGACCTGAAAGGGATCGGGCTCATTGAAGGCATGGCGCTGAACGGAAGAAAGGGAAGGTATTTTCTCATTGATGGACACTCATGGAACAACGCCTGTCACAGATTAGGGAAAACTGCGGCACCAAGCTTTATAGCCTGGGAGGAAGCAGATTTTTTTGAATTTCTCAAATCCCAATTTATGACTCAGGATAAAGCACAAGCGAGTAAAAAGTTGGCAGGTGGGGGACCCAATTGAGCATTGAAGTGACCTTTACGCTGGTCGGAAAAAAATAAATTATGTAATATTTAGGAGGAATTATTATGGGCACTCCAATTAATGTACAAGGCAAAGATATTCCAATAGAACTGCTTGTTCCATTGAAGGAAAGGGAAATCAACTTTAAGAAGCACAGGGGATATAAAAGAATCAAGTCCACCATTCAAATGGTTGGTCTGCTTGATCCACTATGTGTTTATCCAGAAAATGGTTACTACATTATTGTAGATGGTTACCTTAGATATATGATCCTTCAGGAGCTTGGAGTCAGAATGATTCCATGCCAAATTCAACAAAATAAAGAAGCTTACACATATAATAAAATGGTCAACAATTTATCAACTGTTCAGCAGAGCCGTATGCTACGTCAATCCCTTGGAACACTCGATAAAAATACTATTGAAAAAACTTTTGGGATAAAGTCACTAAACTACCGACTGGCTACTACAATTCTTAAACAACTACATCCAGATGTTATAAAGGCTGTTGACAAAGAAATTATAACCAGGCGATCTGCTGCGGAGCTCACCAATGTTAACCAGGAAAGACAACAACAGATTTTGAAGGAAATGAATCGCACGAAGGATTTCAGTATATCATTTGCTCGGGCACTGGTTATCAAGACACCACCGGAAATGAGGAGCCGGAATAGAAAGAAAAAAAAGCCATGGATACACGAGTCCGAAAAGACAAAGCAATTGGTCGAAAAGCTTGAAGAAACTGAGAAAAGGTATAACTTCTATGCAATTTTGTATCGACAATATACCACGGATTTGTTGATACTATGCACCTATACCAGAACACTTATCACCAATGAAATTATCAGGTCACATCTTGAAAGTAACTTTCCTGAGATATTAGAGCGATTCCAAATGATCGTTTTTGAGACCGGAGGGCAAAAAGTTGCCTGAGACAATCAGCATCAAAAAGTTATCACATTGTAAAGTTTCTATTTCAACCAATGTTCTATAGGCGTAGCCAAGAATTCATCCAAAGATATGCCTTGACCCCCGACCAACAATCGGCGTTTGACAGGAAATGTTTTGCAGAAAATTTCCATACCAGGCAATGTATATGACTTAGCCGCACTTTTGACCTCAATTGCTGTCAGTGTCTTTCCTAAACTGAGAACAAAATCCACTTCCCTATTACGGTTCAACCAATAAAATACTTCTATGTGCTTGCTTTTCGCGTCATTCACCAAATGTGCTCCAACAGAAGATTCGACGAGTCTGCCCCAAAAATCACGGTCCGATTGTATTTCGGCAAATGATCGATTAGATAATGCGGTCATGAGTGCTGTATTTTGCACTAATAACTTTGGACTTGAACCTCTTTGACGAACACGCTGGCCTGCATATTTAGGCAATCCTATTAATAGACCTGCTCCATTTAATAAATCCAGATAATGCGCCAATGTCGTAGTATTACCTGCGTCTTGTAGTTGACCTACCATCTTCTGATAAGAAATGACCTGCCCCGAATATTCACAGCCAAGATGAAATAGTCTTCGCAACAAAGCCGGCTTATCTACACGGTTCATTAGTAAAATATCTCTGGAGATTGTTGTTTCAATCAAAGAATCTACAATGTAGTTTACCCAGCGATCATGCTCGTCGACCAAGGTCGCAGCTCCTGGGTAACCTCCAAAATAGATGTACTGCTCCAATGTAAAACTGAAACACTGTTTCATTTCGTTATATGACCAATGTACAATTGGGATAAGCTCAAAACGGCCGGTCAAACTTTCGGTAAGCCCTTTTTGCACTAACAGAGGAGAAGAACCTAATATCAATACTCTTAAGGGAGTCCTTTTTGCGGTATCTTCGTCCCACAATTTTTTAACAGTTTCAGACCAGCCAGGTATTTTTTGTGCCTCATCAACAATTAATAAAGCCGGGCGATGCCCATTATTAGATATGGTTTTTGTTCGGGCAATGTCCCACTGTTGATTTAGCCAAGTTCGGTCCTGTAGAGTAGGTTCGTCAGCAGATACATAATGTGAAGGTAGACCGCATTTTTCAATAGCCTGTCTGGCTAACGTCGTTTTACCAACCTGTCGAGGTCCAGCTAATACTTGTATAAAACGTCTTTTCTCAAGAATACGTTTAAGTATCGTTTCAAAAACTGGTCTTTTGTAATTGTCCATAATGACCTCTTTACAAATTACTCAATATCCTGAGTAATTATACTCATAAGCGTATTGGAGCGTCAATGGCATTTCTTTAATGAAGGAAGAAATTGGTAATAGTATTTGTTCGTTTCTGTTGATGAGCGTCTATGGAACACTGGTCATTTAGAACAGCGCTCCCTTTTTTGCAGAAAGCTTGCGGCGTCATCACCATGTGGAGACAAACTGGAGTGTTGAGGACACGGCGCACAAGAGAATCGAGCTATAAGGTATTATCATATAAGGGTTTACGGAAAGCCAACGGTCGGATTCGAACCGACAACCACTGGTTTACAAAACCAGAGCTCTACCGTTGAGCTACGTTGGCATCTGTACTCGCGTAACCACACCTGCGCCTGCGTTACCCCCATTCTTGCTTTCGCAAGAAAGCACGGGGGTGCGGGCAGGTGCGAGCATAGGTATCATTAAAATTTACACATAAATTTATTTCTTATCTTATTTCACTTTACATCTGCCAGGCCAATATTGCAAGAAAATTAGAGGCAAATAGCAACAAAGGCCGTTTCTTTGAAAAAACGGCCTTATTGCTCAATTAACTTCCCCGCCGAGTGTCTTTCGTGTACGCCCGGTTTATATGGTCCCTTATCTGATTTTCTAAGTTGAGGCTAATCAACCTTGCCAGGCCGTAGCCGTACAATGGCTCCCCACGACCAGACGTCATCGGTCACTTTTAGCATCAGATGATTAGTACCTTTCCTCAGTGTCACGGCGACCGTGTCCGGCTTCTCCGGAATCCCTCGGCCGATATTAATTGCATGGACGAGCTTTCCGTTAAGCCAGGCTTTGACCCCGTCGTCGGTATAGATTTCAAGGTGAGCTGGTTTCTCCTCGTCAGAGACAATCTGTGTGCGTAGATAGGCAGCCATCTGATCACCGCCATACAGGACCTTGTCCAAATTGAGATAGGCGGGGTGCTGCCCCAGTGGCTCTATCGGCATCGGCCGCCAACGAACGTCCATATCGCGCAGTTCCGGCCCTAACGGAATGTCAAACAGTTCCGTGTGCTTCTTGTCTTTCTGCATGTACGGGCCGGCAACTTCCCAGTCAGCCAGATACCCCTCAGCCTTGGCCTTCTTGATGTCCTCGGCGTTCACTGCCTCTACTGGGCTTTTGCCGCGGTCCCTGGTTTCGTACGCATACCATTTGCCCTCCCTGTGGACGAAAAGCTGCGTGAATTCGCAGATCAGCGACCCTTTTCTGCACAGATAAATCGGATGTACATACCCGGGTCCGGGGTTTTTAGGCCATCTTGGTATGCTGAGAACATCGAGGATAACGGCCCAATATCTCACCTGGTCCAGATATCTTTCGTTTTCTTGGTGTGGGCGTATTGTGTACTGAGAGTCCAGATAGAGACTTCTATCTTTATTTATAGCGGCACTGAAAACAGTCAGCAAAGTTTTCAGTGGTGTACTTCGATCCTCGAACCTCTTGCCTGCGAGTATTTGTGCCAGTTCGCGCTGATATGTCGCGGCCTGTTCTTTTTCCTGTGGGTCTCGCAAGCCGTGATACTCATCTGGGATATCGGCCAAGGTAGTACCGTCTTGGTCTGGCCATAATAAAGCAATCATACATAATCCGTCGGCATATTCTCCAGTGTAGTTCCTTATAGTCACGGCTACCCTGCCATCGACGGTGTCAGTCGCTACAACCTCTCGATTCGAGTCAACGAGTATTGCCGACTCAGGCAGAATGAAGCGAAAGTAGTTCAGGCAATTCGGTGTGCCGTTGATTGTTCTGAAATACCACAGGGGCCCTTCTTTGCCATAGGCGGGGGCTCCTCCGGGGAACGTGGGCATTTCATCAAGATCAGCTACGCCGATAAGTTTGAAATGCTCTCCCGGCTGAACTTGCTCCGAGAGATGGATGCTGTAGGATGCGGTGGTTTCATCCATGAGCTTCATATCAACCGAGCAAAGATTGCCGTTTAGGTCATAAACTTTCAGGTCCTCTATTATCGATACATGAGGAAGCGTCAGTACACTTGTTGCCTCGGATCCAAAGTTTGGAAACTCAAAATAAAGGGCACCAAGTATTTCTTCCTTATCCGCCTTGCCCACAAGGATAAAGGCCGAGTCGATCTTTAAATCGCCGTGCTTTTTCTCTGCCTCTATCAGTTTGTACAACTGCAGAGCGTCACTGACAAGAGGATTATCTACAGTGACTGTCGGCTTTTCATTCGCAGCGAGTATGGCCTTGCGGCCAGCACCAATGGCTACGCTTTGGGTTGCTGTTTCGGCTATAACCTTTCCTTTTTGAACGCGGATCTCTGTCTTTTGCCCGAATGCTATAGTCTGGGCTGCTAATAGAACGACAGCACAGAGTTTAATTAAATTCGTTTTCATTTTATGTCTCCTTCTGCCTCTCGAGTACAACAGAGGGGCAATTTCCTTAGTTTATTCGACGGTTACTGTGAATTCTGTTCCCAGCGCCTCCACCCGGCCGTGTGGAGTGCTGACGAAAAATGGCGGATGCGGACTTTCTAAAGCAGCGGCCAATTTGCCGTGCTCAAGATGAAACTGCGTTCCGCCGTTATACAACTTCAAAACCAGCATGCTGTTCTGATTCAATTCAATCGTGGATTCATCCTCCAGCTCCAGGACAAAAGCCGACCTGGCTGTTGAGTGGAATGTATCGCCAACATATATACCGGAGTCAGGCATCAGTGGATACCAGAGCTCTGAGTTCTGGTGTTTTACAAGGACTGTGCCTTCAAGCCGGGCAACTTTCATCGGCACCTTTGCTGCCGTCGGTACTGCGATTCGCTTGTCAGCGTTAAATCTGGCCAGGCCAAATCCTGATAAAAGGCCTACCGCCAAAAAGATACTGGCAGCAACCGCCATTTGTTTGCTAAACATCACTGCCGGTGCCCGGGCAATCCGAGTCGCCCGCAGTTTAGACAGGATAAAATCCGAGGCCTGCCCTGCAGTAGTAGCCGAAGAAAATGCGTTTTTTAAGATGTCCTCAAACCTGCCGATGTGCACAAACTTTTTATGGCAGGATGCACATTGCAGGGTATGGTCTTTCAGCTCATCAAGCTCTCTGTCTTCTATGTCCGCGTTTAAGTATTTTTCGATAAGCTCATTGTATTTCTCACAGCTCATAATTATTTGACCTCCTCAAAAAGTGAAACAAGGTCCTCACGTAATATTTGATATGCACGGTGCAGCCAAACTCTAACTGTGCCGTGGCGTTTGCCTAATTGTTTTGCGATCTGCACCGCAGAAAGTCCTGCAACAAACCGCATAATTATTACTTTGTGGAATTTCTCGGGCAGTCTGCTTACGGTCTGTCTGACGAAGCAGATTTGTTCGTCAGTTAAGCCCGGATTACTATTGCATACAACAGCCTGTGCTGAGGCATCAACATCGTAAGTGGTATAGCTTGAAGCGATTCTTTTGTGAGCATTTTTGCGTATATGATTAACGCACTGTTGAGATACTATTTTGCTGAGCCAGCCTGCAAAGCGTGACGGATTTCGGAGCCTGTGTAATTGTAAATATGCCTTGAGGAAGCTTTCCTGGGCAATGTCTTCTGCATCAATGGCATTATCAATCCTGCTTAGTGCAAATGCTATAACCATATCCCAATATCGCTCCACAATAATACCGAAGGATGAAATATCACCCTGCAAGGTAGCTTCGACAAGCTTTTCGTCGGCGGCAGTTACGTTAGGGTTACCCGGCACTAAATATCTCCTGTGGAAATTGTTTTATCAGTTCTGTAATTCTGTAATATAGAACGTTGGTGTGGTGAAAGCGCTACAGAAAAAATTTTTTTGTAGTGGGCTGTTTTTCAATAATGAGAAGCTATGGATACAATTTATATTTTCTCATTTAATTCGGCCATATTTTTGGCGATCTGCGATATTCTCTTACGCAGGGTCTTTGGCGCGAGCACCTGGACCTGGTCGCCGTAGCCGAGTATCCACCAGGTGATTTCCCCGAGGCCGTCCACGCGAAATTCTACGATGGCTGAGCCGTCACTGTTGCGAACAACTTTTTGGGTGCTGTGCCAATGTACCTCGGCGACATTGTTGGCTACTTTGGGCAGGAACCGCAGCTTGATATTGTAAATTCTGCCTTCCGGTATCATTGACCAGGCCCTGCCGAAGTACTCATACACGTCGAAATTCTCTCCGTCCACGAAGCATCTCTCTGTAGTTGTTAGCTCCCTGATGCGGTTAAGCTTGAAAGTGCGAACGCTTTCGTGCATGCTGGAGCGGCCCAGTACGTACCATGCCCGATTGTTATAGAGCAGGTGATAGGGACATAGCTCAACGTCAATAATTGCCCCCTCGAAAAGCGAATGGTAACGGATGTTCACTTTGCGTTTCTTCACGATAGCTTGCTGTAGCTGTGCGAAGGTTTTGTCAAGGCCGGCAGAATGCGTGACCGGTGCCTGGGCGCTGGCCCTGGTTGAGATATTTTGTAGCGCTTTATTGCAATATTGCCGGATCTTGGCCGGCAGATTGTTTTCGATTTTCAGAGCGGCCAACAGAACTGAGTTTTTGAACGGCGATTGTATCTGGTTCCTCATCTTGTGCGCCAGCAGGAGCAGACTCAGTGCCTCCTGTAGGCTCAAATCTATCGGTGGAAGAAAAAACTCAGGCTCTATCATATAGCCACTGGTCCTGGCGTCGTAGTGAAACGGCACGCCGATAGCCTGAAGTTCTTTCAAATCGCGAAAGATTGTTCGCCGGCTCGTTCCGAACATTTTCGACAAATCACTGACGGCATAGCTTTTTCCCGCCTGCAATGTTGTTAAAATCTGCATGACTCTGCTGATTCTGCTACGTTTCATAGTTTACCCCCTTAAATTAGTCCCGTCCTTCCAGTGATTTCCTATTGATACTGATCCAAAGCCCCTAAACACCATAGCAGATGTCTTGTGCCCTGATAAATCGCGGGATGGGACCTGCTTCGGCTGTCAATTATCATTCTTATTATACGCCGGTACAGCCGCGAGGTCAAAATATTGCCTGGACACTTCAGAAAATTTTGACGGGGTTGACAACAATTTCAGCGGCTGCTATAATGAATAAATGGTCGAAGTTCTGTTTTGTGCCGCCTGTACTGGTGTAACCTAAGGTGCGAGCGAATAGTTCTTTGTCTGCACCCCCGTGCTTTCTTGCGAAAGCAAGAACGGGGGGTTGCGCAAGAACAGGCGATTTCAAAGAGGAAGAAAAGATGAAAGGCGTTTCTTTTTTTGTGTCCCCGCTTTCGCGGGGACGGGTTTACCCCTGCAGAAGCAGGGGCAAGGCGAATCTCGTGCTGCATAGCGAGCTGCTTCGCAGAGTAGTATTGGCTATTGTTTTGTTTGTTTTTGTTTTCCTGCCCTGCGGATGCAGGTCTTACGAACAGCCGGGCGAGACAGCCGCTGAAGGACGCAGAAGGCATCAACGTGCTCTGCGTATTAATCAACAGCAGTTGATGGCAGACTTGGACACGCTTATGCTTCTTGATAAACCCAGCAGGCTCACCGACAAAAGGATACCCTGACAATTGACTATTGTCTATTTACTATTTATTATTGATTTCGAATTCTGATTTTTTGCAATAGTCAATAGTCAATACTCGATAGGAAATTGAAAGTGGAGATACTCATTGATTATTTCCGCCGCGTGGCCAATAATAATGATTGGTGGAACGTTGGCATTGAGTTAATAAGTATTGGCCTGGTGGTTTACTGGATTGTGGACTTCCTCGAAGGCACCCGCGGAGAGAGATTATTCCGCGGCGTGATATTCATTCTCGTTGCCGGCGTTCTTATCTTGAACCTGGTTGTTGAACAGTTTGACTTCCCTCGGCTTCGATACCTTTACAAGGGCTTTTTGATTGGCGTTTTGATTATCGCCGTTGCAGCTTTTCAGCCGGAGATTCGAAGAGTGCTTATACGCCTTGGTCAGCCTCGCTTCTGGGCGGGCTCGTTACAGCAGCTAACAAGGACCGTAGAAGAATTAATTACCGCTGTAACCGAACTTTCCACCGCCCGCATCGGAGCCATTATTGTTATAGAAAAACAGGTAGCATTGGGCGAATTTATAGAAACCGGCGTTCGCATTGATGCCAAGGTAACTGCAGACCTGCTCAGGACCATTTTCCACCCCGGCACAGCCCTTCACGATATGGCCGTTATAATACGAGGCGATAGAGTAGTTGCCGCCGGTGTGCAGTTGCCTTTGGCTGAGGCCGGCAGTATCGGGGGCGTTGAGCTCGGCTCGCGACACCGTGCAGCTATAGGCATAACGACGGGTTCGGATGCCACCTGTTTGGTCGTAAGCGAGGAAACCGGCGTCGTTTCACTTGCTAAAGATGGAAGAATTACGCGAAATATTGACGAATCAGCGTTAAGAAAGCATCTTACAAGTGTGATCTCGTGAGTTGAATCGCACCGGATACGCGATAAGAAATATGATGTTAAAAAAGATCAAATTCGGCAAGATAGCAATCGTGATATTTCTGACTGTCCTGATCTGGGTCTGGGCGGACCTGGCACTGGAGGAATTATTCCCTGTTTCCAATATGCCGATAACCATTTCCAAATCTACAAATCGTGCTCTTTGGGTTAGTTTCGTTGACGAAAACGAATCATTGGTTCCTGTCTACATTGTTAAGAGTATTGTTCTTAAGGGCTCTGCATCCAGAACCTCCGATGTAGATCGAAAGCTAAAAACCGGCTCGCTTCAACTTGATTTCTTCCTGGATGCTGAGCAAGAGGGAATGGACAAGCCTGGCAAATATCCGCTGGACGTGCTTAATCTTCTGAGAAAAAGTAACCAGATAAGAGAACTCGGCCTGGCCGTTCAATCCTGTGAGCCGGATAAACTGACCATCAATGTTGTTGAGCTTGTTAAAAAATCGTTGGATATCGAATGTTTTAATGAAAGTGGAGCTCCTTTGGGGGTTGAGAGCATTGACCCGCCGAAAGTTGTTATGGCTGTGCCTGCTGATAGCAGGCTGACAGCGCAGGTCCGGTTGACGCCCAGGGATATCGAGCAGGCAAGGCTCTCGGTTGTTGTAAAAACGCCGTACGTCATATTAGCACCAGACCAGATAAGGCAAGCCCCCACAACCGTGAAAATCAAAATGCCCTCGGAAGCGGACTCGTTAAGCGAGCACACTATAACAGAAGCCAAGCTTGGAATCGAACTAAGTGTAAACCTCCAGGGCGAATATAAACCGGACGTAATCAATCACAACGATGTGGTCCGCCCTTTTACGATACAGGCTACTCTGGAAGCCAAACAGGCTTATGAGAATCAACCATTCCAGATGACCCTGTATATTCTTGACGGTGACGAAAAAAAGGGACCTCAGGAGGAGCAACGGAGAAAGGTGGTTTACAATTTCCCAGAAGAATTCGTCCGCAAAGATGAAATTAGGCTAAAAAGTCCGCAGCAACCGGCAGAAGCGAGATTTAAGCTGATACGTCTAACTTCTGCCCCGACTCCGCCGTCCGGGCCGGATTGAAAAAGGCTGTTAGGGCTTCGATTGTCATCCACAACGCTAATGCAAAAATCCCACCGCCGATTATAACGAGAAGCCAGTCGGCCTTGTTGATGAAACTCATTTCGTTTTTAACCATAGCCCAGTTTGTAATCACTAACATAATAAGACACGGCACCGCGGTAACAATAAACTTCAGTCCGCCCTTGCGTTTTAGATAAAGTGTAACCAGCAGCAGAGCTAAGGCAGCTAAGAGCTGGTTTGCGCTTCCAAATAAAGGCCAAAGAACCATTGCCCCTTTGCCGTCTGCTCCCGTGGCGAATGCCAGCCCCGCCGCTGTAAGCACAGCGAAACTGGTCGCCACCCATCTGTTGGCAAGAAACGGAATTCGCAGGTCGGTTGCCAGCTCACTTATCACGTAACGCTGGATTCGCGTCGAGGTATCGAGGGTCGTGCCGGCGAACGATGCAATGAATACACCCATAAGTGTAATTCCAATCGCCTCAGGTATCCCGAGTTTACCCATCATATTGGCCGCACCAATAACTACCGGTGCTATTTTGTCGGATAATCCCTTGTCTCCTATCCAGGCGCTGTACTGATGCTGCCAGGCAGCCTGGCCGGTCAGAATTGTTTCATTGTCGAGCTTTAGAGCCATTCCGATACCAGCTGCGACACAGATAAGAACCAGCATCGCTAAGAAGCTTTCGAGCAGCATTGAGCCGTACCCTACGAACTGACAGTCGGTTTCTTTGGATATCTGTTTTGAGCTTGTGCCGGAGGCCACCAGCGAATGGAATCCGCTGATGGCGCCGCAGGCGATTATCACGAACATAAAAGGCCAAATCGGTGGAGTATCGGCCGGAAGCTCAGTGTTGACCGGCGGTGCTACCAAGGGCAGTTTCCCCGATAATGAAGCTAATACTGTGCCACCAACCAACAGACCCATAGCAATAAATAGCTGCCAGGCATTGATATAATCCCTCGGCTGTAGCAGCGTTGTAACCGGCAGTGTGGAAGCCACCCAGGCGTAAATCAGCAGGATTATCACCCACAATCCCGTGGGCGGTATCCCAAAAACTGTGCCAAGCTCGACAGGAAGTAAACTGCCTATAGCAATGCACAGGTACATTCCGATTACGGCTATTGTCGTCGCAAGGGCGACGTTGGCAGTCTTTTTATAGACGGCAAAACCCAGAGCCACGGCTATCGGAATCTGCAGCCAGACCGGAACGACCGCACTGGGAAACCTGGTAAAGACCGTTGCAATCACAACGCCGAATACCGCGATAACAATCAGCAAACTCAAAAATACAACGGCAAAGAATATAAATCGCACACGCATATTGATATACTTGGCGGCGACTTCTGATAAGCTTTTGCCCTCGTTTCGCAACGAGACCACCAATGCTCCAAAATCGTGCACCGCACCCATAAAGATAGAACCGAGAAACACCCAGAGGATAGCCGGCAGCCAGCCCCAGATGATTCCTATAGCCGGGCCTACAATCGGCCCTGTACCGGCAATCGAAGTGTAATGATGTCCGAAGATTATCCCCTTACGGGTGGGGACATAATCGATGCCGTCTTGAAGTTCCACGCTCGGCACAGGGGCATTTTTGTCGAGTTTGAATATCTTCTTAGCCAGAAACCGCCCGTAAGTATGATAGGCGACAAGATACCCGCCTCCACAAACCAGCATCAGCAGAAGTGTGTCCATTCCAATATCTCCTTAGTAAAACCATCGTTTGCCGGTGATATTTAATAGAAAGCAGCCCATAGCTAACAACCGGATTCAATCAGTTTTACCATCTCATCCTTTGCACGTTCCAACTGAACATCTCTACCTCCCGTAAACCGAATGTCGAAAGGCACCTCGATATCAGGCTCAACACCAATACCTTCTAAGCGTTTCCCATCAACTACCTTCATCCATTTGCAGTAGAGAAGTAAAGAATCTCCAGATATACGCTCCAATCCTCCGCCACTCACAAAACCAGCAGTACGTTCTCCAATTAAAACACCTCTTTTAGTTTTTTTGAAGTAATATGCAAGTACTTCTTTTGCACTGCGTGTCCCACCATTAATGATAATAATTACTGGCTTTTCAAATTTGCCCGTCTTTTCAAATTTGACGGTGGAACGGAATGTTTTGGTTCGCCCTATTTCCTTGTGAGCAACTGTTTCGGAACTGTTTTTCAAAAAAGGTTCCATATACTCATCCGCTGGACCAGCTCCAAAACCATCACGAATATCAATAATTATTCCTTCGACCTTATCTGCCTCATCAACTCCCCAGTCTAATGCCTTCTGCATTGTCCAACCGCCAAGCCACCACAATCGGATATATGAAAAGCGATAGCCTTTATGCTCGATGGTTTTCATACGTGCTTGTGTGTCAATCTCAAAAAGTTCTCTTTCCTTCTTATCCAGTGGCGTAACCTTAATCAAACGACAAGTAGATTCCGACAATCCCCGTTGAATAGTAAGTTTAACCTCTTGACCGGCCTTATTTTGGAAAGATCGAATGGGATGAAATGGCTGACCATTGACTTTCACCAGTCGATCTCCAATAACGATACCTGCTTTTTCTGCTGGTGATGATGCAAGAACAGCACTAACGTAGTAATGATCACCAATTTTTTTTGTCACTATGCCAATTCCTGTTCTATGGGGATTTGATCGCGAAGAGTACTTGCCCGGCGTAATTTTTTCAACAACCGAAGTGTCTGTGGTTTTCACAACCGCCATGATGTCACTAATTAATGCTGCTTGCAAAGTATAATAGTTAGGTTCCCATTTGGTGTAATAGTGGGTGTGAGACGTTTTTAGCTCCGCCAGCATTTGGTTGATGAGTACGGCAAATGACTCATGGTCTTTAGCGGCTAAAGCCTTCGGTCTATAGCGTTTGCGGGCCTCTTCCCAATCCACACCGTTAAAGTTGGGGTCCCAAAATTCATCGTTGATAATCTGCCATACCTTATCGAAGCATTCAGCCGGATTAAACCTTTTCTTCTCTGACTCTTTCGCATCTGCTTTCGACTTGACTCCGGCGACAGTTGAAGCTGCAACGTTACAATCAGCAACGTTCGTTCCCGCAGTGCCGTTCGCGCCGTGTGAAGCCCAGAAAATCAATACCAAGCCCACAATGCTAAACATCTTCGCCATCAATTTCCCTTTCCTAATCCGCTGAACGCCATTTGCTACTCTCTGTGTTTTCGGGCCAATAGTCTTATCGGCACTTCTTCTGTCGGCAGCATAGTTCGCAGCCGGTTTGTGATAAATCTGCGATAGTTTTCTTCAAACAGCTCCGGCCTGTTGACAAACATAAGTATCGTAACCGGATTAACGGCAATTTGAGTAACATAATAAATCTTTGGCCAGCCTTTCTTTTTGCCTTTAGTCGTGCCGATTTTTTCTTGTTTTATAATTTCAAAGGCCTTGTTTAATTTGGCGGTGGGTATCCACATTGTAGTTTGCTTGAATATTTCCGCCGACAAATCTAAAACGCTCTGGATGTTCTTTGCTTCGGTTGCTGTGGTAAAGGCAATCGGTGCATATTTTAAGCCCGGCAGCAGTTTCGTCAAATACTCATGGTAGTCATCGGTGGCAGCCGAATCTTTGGCCAGGTCCCATTTGTTGATGATTATTATGCAGCTTTTGTGTTCTTCAGCGATGAATCTGGCTAATTTCTTATCGACCTGCGAGACCGGCACAGTAGCATCAATCATAAACAGCACAACGTCGGCACGCCGAATCGACCGCGTCGCGCGAACGTAGCTGTAAAACTCAATACTATCGGCCATCTTGCTTTTCTTTCTTATCCCCGCCGTGTCGATGACGATAATGGTCTTGCCGTCTTTTTCGAAGCGCACATCGACTGCGTCTCTTGTAGTGCCCGGCGTCTCACTGACGATTACCCGCTCGGAGCCGGCCATAGCGTTTACAAGAGTGCTCTTGCCGGTGTTTCGCCTGCCGACGATAGCTATTTTCATAACCGGCTCTGTCGGCCTGCACGGCTCCAAAGTAACAAGTTTATCGAAAATTCTATCTAACAGAACCATTTTATTGAGATTGTTTTTTGCCGAGATGCACAGAAATTCGCCGAAGCCTAATTTGGAAAATTCAGTAGCGGCAGGGAACATCCTGGCCGTGTCGGCTTTGTTCGCAACACCAATGACATCAAGGTTGTTTTTGTGCAGAAGCCGGGCTATTTTTTCATCTAACGACACAAGGCCGTCGCGAATATCGACCATAAACAGGACAAGCTGCGCCGATTCTATCGCCTGAAGGATTTGCTGCTCGATATGCTCGCTTAGCCGGTCACTATCGACAATCCCGTATCCGCCGGTATCGACAAGCTCAAAGTAGCCCTCCTTCCGGCCCGCCCTTGGCGGGATGAAGGTACTGACGCGGTCTCTTGTAACGCCGGCTGTCGGCTCGACGATACTTATCATTTGCCCTGCCAGCGCATTCAGCAGACTGCTTTTACCAACATTCGGCCGACCAATTATTGCTACTATAGGTAGTGCCATTTTTTGTTAACTCTTTTTATTGACTGTTTTTTATCTATTATTTACTATTTTCGGTATCTAACAGTCAACGTTCAAATTTTAAGCTGTGAGGAGTTTTTTCAGGAAAGGCGAATCTTATGGACAGTAATCGACGGGACTTTTTGAAAATAGTGGCCGCCGGAGCGGCTGTGGCGGCGCTGCCGGCGTATGCGCAGCAGCCGAAGAGAAAACCCAACAAATCTGTAGCGCAAACGGTTCTGCCGCGCTGGCGGGGTTTCAATCTGCTGGATATGTTCACAATGCGAAGCAGAGGCAATTTCCAGGAAGACGATTTTCGCTGGATGCGCGATTGGGGCTTTGACTTCGTTCGTTTTCCAATGTGCTATCGGCTGTGGATAGAAGATGGAGACGACTATAAAATCCACGAGCCGATGCTGGAGAAGCTCGACCGGGCTGTTCAGCTTGCCGGCAAATACGGTATCCACGTCAGTCTGAATTTTCACCGCGGGCCGGGATATTCGGTGAACAGGGAATTTACCGAGCCGTTCAATCTCTGGAAGGACAAAGAGCCGCTCGATGCATTCTGCTTCCACTGGCAGATGCTTGCCAAACGCTATCGGGGTGTCCCGAAAGATAAGCTCAGCTTCGATTTAATCAACGAGCCGCCTTCGATCGGCCAGAGTATGAGCCGTGCCGACCATGAACGGGTAGTCCGGACGACAGTGGCGGCCATCCGTGAAATCAATCCCGACCGTATTATCATAGCCGATGGTATAAGCTGGGGTAATGAACCGGCGCCGGAATTGGCCGACCTCGGAATCGGCCAGAGTACACGGGCATATCAGCCGATGTTCATTAGTCATTACAAGGCCTCGTGGGTAAACAGTGATAGATACCCCGAGCCCGCCTGGCCCGGACACGGCTGGGATCGCAAACGCATGGAGCAGCATTACCGGAAATGGGCCGACCTTGCTAAAAAAGGTGTTGGCGTGCACTGCGGCGAAGGCGGGGCGTATAATAAGACACCACATAAGGTGGTTTTGGCATGGCTGAGGGATGTCCTGGAGATCCTTACCGGCCATGGTATTGGCTTAGCTATCTGGAACTTCCGCGGGTCATTCGGCATTCTCGATTCTGGCCGAAAAGACGTCGAGTACGAAGACTTCCACGGTCGTAAGCTCGACCGTATATTACTGGAGTTGTTGCGGGAGTTTGAATAATCAGGCGTTTGTATCGCTTGCTGAAACCTTAGGGTCATCATCCTGATATTGAAAGACTTGCTCTATTGTTACTGCGAAGGTTCGTGCTATTCCGAACGCCAGGGGCAGTGAAGGTGCGTATTTACCCGATTCGATGGCAATAATTGTCTGGCGGGTAACACCTACTTGGTCGGCCAACTGCTGCTGGGTCATCTGACCATTCTCGAAGCGCAGCTTGCGGATGTTGTTGGTTAAGTTACTTTTCGACATTTTTGCCCACCCTTCCGTACTGAATCAAAGTAGTTACGCTTTGCACAAAAATAAAAACCGCAATTCCTTCAACGATTACTATTGGCATCACATTAACCGAGATGGAACGGTCCGGAGAGGCGGTTAACCAGACATAGATACATGCTGTAATGAAATATATCCAGAGCACAACGTATCCGGCCAAAGTTGACCTTATTAAAATTAACTTGTCTCGTTCATCGAATTCTATCTTTGCCTTTCTTTTCCACTTTCTGTTGAAGAATAAAAGTAACAGCCAAGACAGGCCTCCTATGATAGTTGCGCATGCAAATGAGAACAAATGCAGAAAGGATGGGCCTTCAAGATAAATAAGTAATACGGGTAACTGGCCGAAGATGGCCCAGACTGGTACTACCAAAAGCAATGCAATCCATGTTTCTCTCTGAACCTTATTCATGATTTTTCTCCTTTACCCGCACGGCCGTACTGAATGAGGATTGCTATAGATTGCGCAAAAGCCTGGCAGAATCCGGCCCCTATGAGCAGCACTGGGCACCATGTCACTGGTATGGATGCTTCCTCGCCCAGGATGCCAATCGGGAGGAAAGACATGAGAATAACGTACAAATATACGGCACCGAAGCCGGCTAAGTTTGCATTTTTCTCAATCAGCTTATCTCGTTCGTCGAATATAATGGTGCCTTTATCCTTTTTAAGGCAGGTAATCGATATAATCCCCCCACTGCCTGCAATAAAAACTGGAAAAAGAAAGGCAATTTTGGGAATACCCACATCAAAAAATCGCATTACGATTAATATAATTCCAAGAAACAGACCGAGCGAAAATGTGATGACCATAGTTAAGGACATTTTCTGTGCTCTATTCATAATTTTTCTCCTTTATCCCCCAGCCATACTGGACCAGAATCGCCACAGAGTAAATCAGCATAACAATAAGGAATACGCCAAAGTTGATAATTGGCAGCAGGCAAACTGGAATTGAGCCTGCATCTCCGGCAACGAATGAAGGAATTATGCTGGCAGCGAACAATAAGACCCAGAGCGAGACAAAGGATGCCAGCACAGCGTTTTTCTTAATGGAATTGTCTCGCTCATCGAAATCCACTTCGGCCCGGCTTTGTTTGATGCGAAGCAAAACCGCTGAGATACCCATAAAAAACAAAATCACTAACAACCAAATCCTGACTAACTTTATTGTCGTTACCCCGGCCGCAAACATCTGTGTGAATATGATGAGGCCGAAAGTAAGAAGCAGAATCGAGACCCCAAAAGTGAACCATGCGCCTTTTTGTGTTCTATTCATAACATTTCCTTTTCTAAATTCACTTCATATAATTACTATCCGTTTGATTGCGAATTTCTCCCACGGATTTGATAAAACCTTTCGGATTAACAACTGGACCTACCTCTGTATGTACAGCAGTCCGGAGCCACAACTCGATAATTGTGTTTGGTTCAATTTTAGGATCGACCTGGTAAGCCAAAGCGGCGAGACCCGCCAGGTAAGGTGCACCCCAGCTCATTCCGCCTTCTCGCTCGTAGGTATAGAGGTCTACCCCCCTCCAACAAGCAGTTGTTCGATTTCCTGTTGGTACCCAAAGAACAGTTCCAGCATCACCAAACATTCCGCGCCGGTAACTGTGAGGATCATCAGGATTTTTATCCGAAAGACGGGTAAGAGTGCCATAGTTGAGAACAGATCTATCACAAGTTACAATCAGAATTCCGTGTTGTTCGGCTTTTTTTAAGGCCTCCTTCCAAAGAGAGAAGTTTGGTTGTTGAGAAAATCGACCGGCCGAAATGCTTACAACTCGTATTTTTTCCGAGACTTCTGTGGTCTCATTTAGTTGGATAATTTTATTAATCACCTTATACCATTGTTCAAATCCGGGAGAGGTGGCAAAAAAGTATAGTACAGATTTTGGTGCTACACCACATGTCTTTCCGAGAGCAATGCTTGCCACGGCTGGTCCGTGCATCTGGGGTGAAGCAAAACGTGCCTGCAAATCCATAGCTTTGTACATCACCAATTGCTCGGCATATTCCTGATGATTTTTCAGCAAAGGCTGGTCAATGATAGCGATGCCCACACCTCGGCCATCAATTCCCTGTTCATGCAGACTGCGAATGCCAAGCCCTGGATTTTTCCCTTCTTCGAGTAAGCGGGCAGGGTCAAAACCTTCAGGCATTTTGTTTGGTTCAGGCCATTCGGTTCGACTGTCAAAACGCATCTTGTCAAGCAATTTGGCATGGTCTTTCAAATCGAGGTTGGCCAGCGACACATTTTTTATGTTGCCCGCAAGGCCTTCAAAGGGGTCCATCCTTACAAGATCATTCTCATTTCTCAGGACAAGAGGACGAAATATTCCAATATCAACTCTTCTACCACCAAGCGGTATGCGGAACATACCGATACTAATGCTTTTGTCGCTCAACATAACTTCGCGGAGGGTCAATGGTACGGAATTTTCTGTCGTTTGAAGAGCAACCGTCTGAAAAACAGCATAAAACCCGCGATAGTCGAGAAAAATTTTATGTATCCCGGCACTATGGTCCACTGTGGTTTCCATTACAGGAATCCCAAACAATGCCTTAAATTCTTCCGGGGTGGTTAATTTATAAGCGATTTTGCCCTCGTCTGCGGCGGAACGAACGAGCGCTGCCTTTGCTGGGTCTGCATCGAAGGAAATAATACGATGTCCCATTATTATACAAATGGAGAATGTGAGAATCCCAAGTACTGCTGCAAAGACAAAAGCTATTTTCACCATTATTTTTGCTATCTTATAGGGGAACCGTATGAAGCGATTTTCTGAAAGCTTAAGCATTGAAAAATGTCTCCTTTCAAGCGAATCTGGTTAATTTCCTTGTTTTCATAGTTGGATGCTTTATCTCTGACTTTTCTTACTTTCCCGCATTCTTACTTTACGTTTTGCATCTAATGTTCTGTCAAGGCTCAAATGATAGTTTGTCATTCCCGCGAGAGCGGGAATCCAGACTTATTGATGGTACTGGATTCCGCATCAAAGCCCACCCTGAGCTAAGCCGAATGGGTGCGGAATGACATCCCTCAAAGCACGCTTGACAAAGCACTAACTTAATACTTCGCGGTTAATTTGCAGGGAATCTCAGGTTTTTAACCCTTAAATTTTTTGGCTTTTATATGTTTGCAAATGTAAAGTATACTTTACATTTTGTCAAGTATATTTTACATTTTTTGTGAAATATTTCTCTGTTTTGCTGACAAAAAGCTGGATTTTCTTGTAACTCCCTTGCCGATAAGATGTTAGAATGATTTGGGAGAGGCTGTTTTTGTGGAAATCTCGGCGTAAACCTCTGTTCTTGGCTTGTGTGTTCAAACGCAACTAAGAAATCTCTCAGTTCGAGCCTCCGAAAGTGATAAGCGAAGAATCTACTGCTCAAATTCGGGTGTATTTCCGATATATATAATTAATGGCGTTTACTGATTTTCAGACAAAGCAATGTCTATTTTGTGCTGAGACCATACAGGCCCGCGCAATCAAATGCCGATTCTGCGGGGAATTTCTCAATAGTGACAAGGCAAAGGCTCTGGAGGAGGACCCGGAGTCGGATTCGCAGTCATCCGAGGACGAAGAAACAAACGATAATGTCCTGTTTGTAGCCAGGCCTTCTCTGTGGGGGATGGCCCCGGCGATGGTCAAGGGCTTGTTCTTTATTGTTCTGGCGGGCCTTTTGGTAAGGCTGCCCCTCGAGAGCTTCGTTAATGACCTGTTAGGTTTGGGACTTACCGAAAGCCAAAGCTGGACAGTTGGCGGGTACAGGATTATCGCCGGCTTTGGGCTTGGCTTAATTGTAGTGCTTATTCTTGTGATAAAAGTTGTCAGGCTCAAAGTGACCCGTTACGAAGTTTCGCCTGATAGAATTGAATGGAGCCGGGGTATCCTCGACAGACGGGTTGATAATATAGATATGTTCAGGGTGATCGACCTGAAGATGCGAAGGAGCGTGCTCGACTGTATTTTTGGCATCGGTACTGTGGGGCTGATAACGACCGACAAGACGGACCCGAAGTTTGAGTTTGAAAAGATACACAGGCCCCGCGAGCTCTACGATATTATCAAGAAGGCCAGCCTTGAGGCCGACAGACGAACCGGCGTCGTACACCTGGAATAAATTTAAGAATTCTCATCCTCATCCGGGACATACTCAATCAAATCACCCGGCGTGCAGCTCAATGCTTTGCATAAGCTGTTCAAAGTGGAAAAGCGAATTGCGCGGGCCTTGTTGGTTTTAAGGATGGAAAGGTTGTTCACCGCCAGACCTGTTGCCTGTGCTAAATCCTTTAGCTTCATCCGCTTGTCTAAAAGGACATAATCCAGTCGAATGTTAATCATTTGTAAACCTCCTTTTAGACAAGCGTTTTTGACTCTTCAATGACAGGTATGAGTCGCCGTAGAATTTGACCAAGTCCAACCAGAATCAAAACTTTGGCTACAGTGGGCAACAGAAACGGCTGCATAAACACTAAACGTGATGCTTCTGACTCTATTAGCTCTGCATACCACGCAGTATACCAAAAGTATTTAAAGTAAGTTTTCACAACCAGAAATATCGCATACATATAGAGAATCTTGTCTCCATTGCGAAGGATAACACCTGGCTTACGTTCGCTTTCAAATAAGTCCCTGATACACTGCATTACGGCCAGGGCCATCAGTCCGGGCAGCGTAAAGTCATAGAACAGCGACGCAATAAGATGCAAAAGAATATCTGGCCTTTCGTTGTTATCGATATCCACCGAAGATATACTTATAATAAACCAAAAGGCACCTCCTATTAGAAGCAACCATCCAAAGATACAAGCTACAATGCAGTAGAATTTCAATAACCGCCTGTTTTTTTCAATAAATTCTTTCATAAGACAATTTCTCCTACCTTATTCTTATTCAAACCAGCGTTTTTGACTCTTCAATAACATTAAGGATCCGGCGGAGTATTTGTCCAAGTCCGACTAAAATTAGCACTTTTGTTGCCATCGGCACAATTAAAGGTTTGTTGAAAATAAAATGCCCCGGCTTGAGTGTACTCAGCAATTCTGGATTCAAAATATAATGTACGAAAGTTTTCTGTACTATCAGGAATGCTGCATATATGTATAGAATCTTATCCCCGAATCGCAGAATGTGACCTGGGGTATATTTAATTTCAAGCATGTATCTTATAAGCTGCGCCACTAAAAGCGCGACCAGCCCGAGCATGGCAAACTCGTAAACATAAGATGAAATCGAATAAACAAAATTGTCTAAGGTATATGGCCAGCCTATTTCACCTGCAGCATCGTCCACAGCCAGTGTCAACAGTACAAACATCAAAAACCAAATAGTGCCGCCGCACAAGAGCACCCACCCGAATATGCGTGCCGCCGTACAATAAAACTTTAAAAGCTGCCTGTTTTTTTCAATGAATTCGTTCATTTCGTTTCTCCTTTCATAATACTCTTATTGTTTTAATTATTTCGTGTAATTTTATACGATTACCATTGAATTGTCAACGAAAAAAATAAAATTTTTTATATTTTTTAACTTGCTTAGTGAGTTGGAGTTATGTAAAAGGAGGATCAAATTCTGGTGGCTTTGCGTTCAAGTTCAAGCATTTTCTTTTTGAGAGTTACTCCGCCGGGGGCGGAGAATCCGCCGAGCTTGCCGTCGTTGCGGATTATACGGTGGCAGGGGATAATCAACGGCAGTGGATTTTTGGCAAGTGTGCTGCCAACGGCCCTGGAGGCGTTGGGTCGGCCTGATTCTTCCGCTAATTGGCCATAAGTTATCGTTTGGCCGAATTCGATGGCCCTGCAGGCGGTTAATACCGAGATGCCAAACGAACTAAACCCATCAAGGACAAGAGGAACATCCCGGCTAAAATTTATGTACGCACCCTCAAAATAGGCGGTTATCTGTTCCTGAAGAGTCTTAAAGAAGGTTTTGTCGAGCTGCGGGTTGTGGAAATTTTTTAGAAGAAGGGATTTGATTTTTTCGGGTTTCGGCCCGGGTAGTTGGGTCCGGCAAAGGGCGTATTCGGTGCTGGCAAGGCCAAAATAGCCCCATTTGGTCTTAAAAATCGTGTATTTTATGACTTTTTGCATTTTTAACCACGGACTACACAGTTTTAACCACAGATTACGCAGATTTAACCACAGATTTCGCAGATTACACGGATTTTGTTTTTTATCTTTATATGCAGATTTTGTGGATTAACGCAGTTTGTCAAGTTTCTTTTTGACTCCGTCTTTCTGTTTTTTACTTTTTTCCTTTACTGGTGTCAAATTCATTGACGCAAGAGTAAAATTCTGTTAAATATATTAGTTTTTACAAAAATAGCGGATAGCAGCCAAGATTTGCTAACAGCTTTATTTTTGATTTTTTGCTTTTAATTTATGTCTCTCGAAGAGCTGAGAAAGAAAATAGACGAACTTGACCATCAGCTTGTCAAGCTGCTCAATGAGCGTGCGCGGGTTGTGGTGGAGATAGGAAAGCTAAAGACCAGGACCGACAAGCCGGTTTATTCACCGGACCGCGAAAAAGATGTCCTTGCCAGGATTGTCAAGATCAATGAAGGTCCGCTGCCTGATGGGTGCTTAATAGCTATTTGGCGTGAGCTGATGAGCGGCTCGTTTGTTTTGGAAAGGCCGTTGCGAATCGCCTATCTCGGCCCCGGCGGCAGTTTCAGTCATACTGCAGCGATGCTCAAATTCGGCCAGAGTGTCGAATATGAACCGTTGGCGGATATCACAAGTATCTTTGATGAAGTGAGCAAAGGTCATTGCGACCTGGGCCTTGCGCCGGTAGAGAATACTATGGGCGGCGGCGTAATAGAGACGCTTGATGCCCTGATTGAGTCGAATGTGAAGGTCTGTGCCGAGGTCCTGATGGCAATCCATCATAGTCTTTTGGGCAATTGTTCGTTGGAAGAAATCGAGAAGATTTACTCGAAGCCGGAAGTTTTCGCTCAGTGCCGAAACTGGCTAAGTGCCACCTTTAAGGAGGCGCAAACTGTCCCCGTAGCTTCCACCGCCAGGGCGGCACAAATTGCAGCCGATGAGCCGAGGGCCGCTGCGATTGGCTCCAATGTAGCTGCGGAATTATATGGGCTGCGAATCATCTGCGAGAATATCGAGGATATTGCAAACAATATAACCAGATTTTTGGTAATCGGCAGAGAAGACGCAAAGCCGACCGGCGAAGATAAGACTGCTATATTGTTCAGCACCGCCCATAAGGCCGGTGCCTTAGCTGATGTGCTCGATGTTTTCAAGCGATACGATATCAATATGACAAATATCGAGTCCAGGCCCAGCAGAAAAAGGGAATGGGAGTACTATTTCTTCGTGGACTTTTTGGGGCACAGAACGGACAAGAACATCCGGGAGGGAATGGATGAAGCGCGGAAGCATTGTCTGCAGCTTTCGATATTGGGCAGTTTTCCGAGAGCGACGGAGCTGCTTTAATTGAGTTGATAGTTCATCGATGAACTACGAACTAAGAACTACGAACTAATCAGGAGAGTCTTATGAGAAAGCCGTTTGTGGCAGGTAACTGGAAAATGAACACGGACAGTTACACCAGCGTAGAGCTGGCGGAGCGTATTGCTTCGGGGGCAATGGAGGGGGCAGCGAGCGGAAGTGTAACTGTGGCGGTTTGTCCGCCCTTTGTTTATTTGCAGGCTGTGGCCAAAGCCCTTAGTGCGTCGTGTGTCGGCGTCGGCGCCCAGGATATTTACTATGAATCCAAGGGAGCTTTCACCGGTGAGATAAGCTCGTCGATGCTGAAGGATATCGGCTGCACGTATTGTCTCTGCGGCCATTCGGAACGCCGGCACGTGATCGGTGAGACTGATGAGCTGATAAATAAAAAAGTTACTGCTTCAATTGCAGGTGGACTTTTGCCGATATTATGTGTAGGCGAGCTGCTCGCCGAGCGGGAAGCCTCTCAAACAAATGGGGTGGTAACACAACATGTAAAAAACGGGCTGGCCGGCCTGAGCGCCGAAAAGGTCTCAGCGGTAACCATAGCGTATGAGCCGGTCTGGGCCATCGGGACAGGCCTGACGGCGACACCGCAGCAGGCCCAGGAAGTGCACGATTTTATACGAAAGCTCTTAGGCCAAATGTACGATGACAAATTAGCTGAGGGAATTCGTATTCTTTATGGCGGCTCGGTAAAGCCCAGCAACGCAGCAGAGTTGATGGGCCAGCCTGACATCGACGGCCTGCTGGTCGGCGGGGCAAGCCTGAAGGCAGATGATTTTCTCGCAATAATTCAGGCGGCAATATAATTGAAAGGGTAACGAATATGACTGTTTTCCCACTATTGGCAATGGGTTTTGTTTTGAAGGTGGTCGCCGTGTTGTTTGTCGTTTGCTGCGTGGCGCTGATTTTAATCATTTTGATTCAGAAGGGCAGAGGTGGGGGTTTAAGTGCGGCGTTCGGCGGCGGTATGGCCGGCGGGATTCTGGGTTCCAAAACAGGTGACTTCCTGACCTGGGTAACAATAGTCTTGGTGGGTATATTTCTGACCCTTGCAGTGGTGATGGCCAGGTTCTACAAACCGAGTGACAGTGGTTATGGACCGGACCAGCCGGTTCAGCAGCAGCCGCTGACAAGCCCGGAGCAGCTACCACCGTCCGTCGGCATCGAGGATACGACTGGTGATGCTAATGCCAGTGGTGATGTGAATTCGCCCGGTGGTTAATGAGGAGATTGTTTCGAGTTGCGCATATAATGGTTGTGTGCACGGCCGAATTCGGCTTGAAAGCGTAACGTTATGATAAATAGTATGACCGGTTATGGCGAGGCGCAGGGTGAGGTTGACGGCGTAAGTTACGTCGTTGAAATCAAGACCCTTAACAATCGCTACTTCAAGACGATTGTGAGGTTGCCGGAATTAGCAGCGTTTCTGGAAGAAGATATTGAAAAGCTTCTGCGAAAGAATATGTCGCGCGGTACGGTAAATTATGTGCTTCGGCTCAAGGATACCTCGGCCAACGCGCTCTTTGATATTAACGAGTCAGCCCTGCGGGCGGTTGTGGAAAAATTGAGCTGGGCCGCCTCGTCGGCTTCTGTTAAGGGGACCGTTGATGTAGGTAATTTGTTGAACCTGCCCGGTATCATTCAGCCGGTATCGCCTGAAAAAGAAGTGGCCGAGAAAATCAAAAAGCTGGTTTGCAAAATAAGTCAGCAGGCCATAGATAAGGTAAAAAAAATGAGAGCCGCCGAAGGAAAGCTGCTCCATGATGATTTGAAAAAACAATGCGTGGCCATACAAAGAAACCTGCAGAAAATACAGGCTCGGTGCGACGTAGTTCTCAAACAGTACGCAAAAAAACTAAAGCAAAGAGTCGATGAGCTGCTTGCACAGGCAAGACTGACATTGGATGAAGAAACCCTTGCCAGAGAAGTTGCAGTTTTTGCAGACAGGTCGGATATATCCGAGGAGATTGCTCGGCTGCGTTCGCATCTGCAGCAATTTGTTCAGTGCTGTCAGGCTGATGACCAGGCCGGACGCAGGTTGGACTTCATCAGCCAGGAGATGCTCAGAGAGGCCAACACCATTGCCAGCAAGGCCTCCGATACCGAGATTATCCGCTGTGTGGTCGATATAAAATGCCGTATAGACCGGATTAAGGAGCAGGTTCAGAATGTAGAGTAGAAAGGATGCAGAACGTAAAGAGCATCGCAAGTTTGTACTGGAGCTGGAATGAACGACATTGGGAACAGAAAAGGCAAGGTGGTGATAGTGAGCGGCCCTTCCGGTGTTGGCAAGAGCACTATCTGCGAAGAGGTGGTTAAACGGCTTGATAATATTTATCTCAGCATTTCGGTTACTACCCGGCCGAAGAGCGAAGCTGAGGTTGACGGCCGGGATTATTGGTTTATATCAGAACAGGAGTTTCAAGAGCGAATCAATAAGGGCCTGTTGTTGGAACATGCTGAGGTGTTCGGTCATCTATATGGGACGCCGAAAGACAAGGTTGAAGAAGCTGTGCGGGCCGGTAAAACCGTTATTCTTGAAATCGACGTTCAAGGTGCCAAACAAGCCAGGGTATTTTTCCCTGATGCGGTGATGATTTTTATTTTACCCCCGACCGAAAAAGACCTTGTAGAACGTATGGACAACAGGGGCAGAGAAGCCGCTGATGCCGCTGAAGAGAGACTGAGCGGGGCAAGTAATGAAATCGCCGCGGCCTGGCAGTATTATAAGCATATGGTTATAAACAAGGATTTGCAGCAGGCAGTGGACGAATGTGTGCAAATAATCGAGGATTCGAGCAGTGAGGCGTAACCCGCCGGTGTTGGTACGAGTGATAAACCACGAACCGTAGAGCAGGAGGCTGACCGCAAACGCAACGAAGGAAGTTTGGGAAGGTTCCCATTTTGCAGCGTATTTAAAGATGGAGCCCGAACTCGGATATGAGGTAAAAGATGATAGATGAGCTCAAGAGTGAAGAAATAGTTAACAAAGTTGGCGGTAGATTCAAATTGACGGCTCTGATTCAAAGACGATTGGGCGAGCTTTTGCAGGGTGCCAGGCCGTTGATTGAGGATGCCACAGACAAAACAATGCTCGAAATTGTTATTCAGGAGATCCTGCAGGACAAAATCACCGTCGATGACGGATTGCCCGCAAAGGCCTCAGAGAAAACGAAGGAAAATTAGGGACAAATCAGCTCTCCGGTACGCATCGGAGGTAAAACCCCCTTAGAAATTCCGGAAATGATAAAGAACGGCACGAAAAGGGAAAATTGCCCGAAAAACACGGGGAAACAGACGTCCGGTAACGACACCGGAGTTTTCTAACGTGTTAAAACGAGATACAAGATGCTCGAGAATCTGAATATTCTATTAGGTGTCAGCGGAGGAATCGCTGCATACAAGGTGGTCGATTTGGCCGGCAAACTGACCGCTGCCGGTGCCAAGGTAAACACCGTAATGACGGAAAACGCCTGCCGGCTCATTGGCCCAAAAAGCTTCGAGGCGGTTACCTGCTCAGCCGTTTTTACGAGCCTGTGGAACACTCTCGAAGAGTATAAAATCGGCCATATTGCTTTGGTTGACTGGGCTGATATTGTTGTAGTGGCGCCGGCAACGGCTAATATCATAGGCAAAATAGCAAACGGTATCTGTGATGATTTACTTAGTACGGTCCTTTGCGCGGCTTGGCGGCTGATTAAATCAGAGGCTGCACTTTTAGCTCCCGCGATGAACGATAATATGTGGAACAATCCGGCCGTGCAGCGCAATGTCAGGACGGTCAAAGAAATGAGTTTTCAGTTGATAGGCCCTGTCGAGGGCCGACTCGCCTGCGGAGTTGAAGGCATCGGAAGAATGGCAGAGCCGCAGGACATTTTGGAAGCGATCGAAAAAATCGCCTCGAACATCAAGAAACGTCAAGTGTGAAGCGAAGCACGATATACGCTTCACGAGATACGAGATGCGAATTTTAATCACAGCGGGCGGCACCCGGGAGTACCTTGACCCGGTGCGTTTTATTTCCAACGCCAGCAGCGGCAGGATGGGTTACGCCCTTGCCCGTGCGGCGCTCAAGGCCGGGCATAAAGTAACCCTCATAACCGCGCCAACCGTCCAAAGGCCACCGAGCGATGTGAAACTCGTAAAAGTTGAAACCACCGCCCAGATGTTCGATGCGGTCAAAAAGCATTTTGAGAAGTGTGATTGTCTGATTATGGCTGCGGCTGTGGCCGATTATACTCCTGCCCAGCCGGCTATAACCAAAATCAAAAAGAGCAATAACTCTCTGACTGTCAAATTAAAGCCAACAACCGACATCTTGAAATGGGCGGGAAAGCAGAAAAGGGAAAATCAAATTGTGGTCGGTTTTGCCCTTGAAGACAAAGCCGTCCGAGCCCGTGCGGAAAAGAAGCTGAAAGAAAAGAACTTTGATATGATAATCACCAACACCCCTGCTGCTATTGGTGCTGACAAATCAACCGTTCAAATAAAAATAGCTGGGCGCGAATGGTTAAGACTTCCGCAGGCGAGCAAAACCAGAATCGCCCAAAAAATTATTTCTCTGGTGGGAACTACTTAAAATCTGGCTCTCCCATTTGGATTTGTTCAACAACAATCGAATTTGATAATATAGGGGCTGTGGAAGGTGTTTCATTGGCTATTGAAAAGGAGAAAAAAATGACAATTAGAAGAGTTGTTTTATTGGTGCAATTATTTTTAATAGTTGCAGTAGGCGCGGCGGCTGAGCAGCTGGTTTTCCCAATTAAGGTAAGTGAGAATAAGCGGTATTTTATAGACCAGAATAACAATCCCGTCTTCTGGTTGGGCACTACTCAATGGCAAATCTTTCGGGAATATACTCTGGACGAGGTTAGGACGACTCTTGAAAAGGTGAAAGGCAATGGTTTTGTCTTTGTTCAGGCTATGCTCATGGGCGTTGGTGACGGCACTAAACCCAATGTGTACGGGGAAAAGCCCTGGATTAATAACGACCCCCTCACGCCAAACGAGGCGTATTTCAAGAATGTGGATTCTATTATTAGGATAGCCCGTGAAAATAACCTGGTCTTTTCGGTGACCCTTTATCATCAACGTTACCGTAAGTATATAACGCTAAAGAATGCCCGGGCGTGGGCGAAGTGGCTGACTCAGCGGTATAAGGATGTGCCCAATATTGTCTGGTCGATGACACCTGAGGCCAAACAGGAGTTTGTTCCAATTCTTCGAGAGCTGGCTGCGGGTCTCCACGAAGGAGATGGAGGTTACCACCTTATTACTTTTAAGCCCGATCCTGCACCGTACTCATCCAGCTTCATTCACAATGAAGATTGGCTCGACTTCAATTCAATGCAAACATGGAATGGCGTTAAGCTGATTTATCCTATGGTAACAAATGATTATAACCTCAAGCTGGTAAAGCCCGTTTTAATGGCCGAAGGTGCATATGAAGCAGGCTCTGAATATGGATTTGATGTAACTCCCCTTTGGATTCGCAGGCAGGCCTATTATTCATACCTGGCCGGTGCCCATCACACCTACGGCCATAACGACAGTTGGCGGGTTCTGCCTACATGGAAGAAAGCCCTGGATGCGCCGGGTGCTCGTCAAATGGGCGTTCTTAAGAAAATATTTCTGGGCCTAAAAGAGTGGTGGTATCTCGTCCCGGACCAATCAATTTTTGCAAGCGGCGGCCAAACCGGCGGAGATGTATTGAACCTGGCGGCCCATCATAAAAACGGCGAATGGATAATGGTTTATTTAGGCAGCAAAAGCTTATTCTCCATCAACATGAATAAAATTACCGCGGGAAACAAAGTGAATGCGTTTTGGATTGACCCCAAAAGCGGCGATTCGGTCCCGATAGGCGGTTTTTCGAATACGGGGGTGAAATCTTTTTCGACGCCTGATGAATGGGAAGATGCTATATTAATATTGGAAACATCTGCCGGTTAAATCCCAACCCAAACACCAGAATCGATAGCAATACCTGCATCGAGAGGTTAACATCATATTCGTACTGGTCATAACATTGGCATAACAGTCACAAATTACAGCAACTGTTCACCCGCTACTGGGGCTAAAACCATGGATGCTTCTGGACCGACCGATGGAGATAACGGATAAGGAATTGCCGGCTCTACTCATTCTTTGTCTTTTATGCCGAGGTCGTGTTTTGTGAGGATGGACTCGAATTTGTAGCCGGCGTTGGTGATGTTTTCTTCGGCCCCTTGTTTGCGGTCGATTACGCAGACGATTTTTTTGACAGTAGCACCGGCCTCGGTGATAATCTTAGCGGCTTCGAGGACCTGTCCGCCGGTGGTGGCGATGTCCTCAACCAGCAGAACAACATCGTCTGCTTTCAGGACACCCTCAACCATTTTGCCGGTTCCGTAGCCCTTTTTGCTGTTGCGAATGATGACCCAGTTTTTACCGGATTCTATAGCGGTAGCAGCAGCTAAAGCCACACCGCCCAGTTCGGCACCGGCGATCAGAGTAACATCGTCGGTAATATATTTGGTGAATTCCCGACCGAGGGTTTTGAGTATGTCCGGACAAGTCTCGAAGAGATACTTATCAAGGTAGTACTTACTGCGCTTACCGCTGCGAAGGACAAAGTCACCTTCCAGATAAGCCGTTTCTTTTATCCGCTTTATTAGTTCTTTTCTGGTCATAATATAAGTTACCTTGGAGATAGATTTCAAAAATAACTATTCTTTACTTATTACAATTGACTAAAACATGCTTGCAGCCCCTATTCTATTAATGAAATAAAAAAGGTAAAACACATCCTGTGATGAACCTGCCGGCATCAGAGCACAAAAAAGTGACGCTTTCAGCGATATCCTGCGGTGAGGTATTGGGCCGCTTTTGCCATGCGGGGCCATGGTCACACTGTTCAATAGCTTCGGTTAAGCTTTCGATTGCAGGTACAGGCCCTGGACTAATAATATTTACAGTTACACCATTGCGCCAAGCTTCATCACGCCCCTGGAGCAACGCATGTGTTCTGGCGGCCTTACCCACATTGTAAGAGTAAGAAGGTGAGTCATAAGGTGGTAATAGTGAAATACCAATTACTCTTCCCCACTTGCGCTTATACATTTGAGGCAGTACCAGCGGCATCAAATGGAAGAAAGGTGCAACCTCATTCTGAACATCCTCTATCGCAGCGGATGAGTTAAGCTTGTCGATAGGTTCCGGATGCCAGCCTGCACCGGGGTTAACGACGCAAATATCAATCTGGCCAAAATGTTCAATCGTTGCGTTCGCTAAATTTCTGCAATCGTCGGCTTCAAATACGTCGGCCTTTATAGCAATTGCTTTGCCGGCGCGGCTTTCGATATGATTAACGATGGCTTGTGCTTCATCTTTACTCGTGCGATAATTTATAGCAACTTTTGCACCTTCACGAGCCAGTGTTAGTGCAATGCTGCGTCCCATACCATTGCCGGCAGAACCTGTTACTAAAGCTACTTTGTCCTTTAACTTCATCTTATTCTTAGACGTTCAGTTCCACTTTTCGATTCAATTCTTTTCGATATTTTCTTCGGATTGGTGTTACGATGTCCCTGATAAATTCATCGACCTGCTGCGGTGCTCTGCCGATATAATTTTTCGGGTCTAACACCTTTTCAAAGTTGATTCTACTGAAAGCAATATCAGCTTTTAGCCGGTTAATTAAGTCGTTTGGCCTGCCGAATTTCTTTACCTGCGCTCCGGCGGCGTGTGAATGTAATCTTATTTTTTCATGCAGCTCCTGTCTGTTTCCGCCGGCCTTGACCGCTGCCATTAGGATATTTTCGGTAGCCATAAAAGGCAGCTCGGCTGCAACACGGGCCGCTATCACCTTCGGATAAACAACAAGCCCACCCGTAACGTTGATAAGGATTTGCAAAATTCCATCAACGGCCAAAAATGCTTCCGGTATGACCACTCTTCTGTTGGCTGAATCATCGAGCGTCCTCTCAAGCCACTGTTCGGAGGCGGTCATTTGCGGGCTGGAGGCCAGGCTTAATACCAACCTGCTGAGTGACGTTGCCCTCTCGCAGCGCATAGGGTTTCTTTTATAAGCCATCGCCGAAGAGCCGATCTGTGTCTTTTCAAACGGTTCCTCAATCTCTTTCAGGTTTGCAAGCAGTCGAATGTCATTGCACATCTTGTGTGCTGATTGAGCGATTGAAGCTAAAGTGTTGACGATAAGAGCATCGATTTTTCGCTGATAAGTCTGGCCGGTTACGGCGCAGATTTTTTTGAAGCCGAACGCAGTCGCGACGAGTTTGTCGAGCTGTTTGACTTTACTGTGCTTGCCGTCGAAAAGCGCCAAAAAAGAGGCCTGTGTGCCGGTGGTGCCTTTGACGCCTCTAAATGGAAGAGTTTCGAGTCGATGCTCGATTTCCTGCAGGTCCATCGCGAACTCGTAGCACCACAAAGCTGCTCTTTTTCCTACGGTGGTCAGCTGGGCTGGCTGAAAATGCGTAAAGCCTAATGTGGGAAGCGCACGATGTTTCTTTGCGAATTTGCTCAGCAGATTTATTACCGCCGCCAGCTTGGCTGCGAGTAGCTGCATCGCCTCTCGCATTATTATTAAATCGGCGTTGTCACCGACATAGCAGCTTGTTGCACCGAGGTGAATAATCGGCTCAGCCTTAGGTGCCACATCGGCGAAGGCATAGATATGCGCCATAACATCATGACGGAACTGCTTTTCGTAGCGGGCCGCTCTTTTAAAATCAATATCATCGAGATGTTTGGCCATCTGCTTTATATGGCTTTGTTTTATATCATCCAGACCGAGTTTTTTCTGTGCCTTTGCGAGCTCCAGCCAGAGTCTGCGCCAGGTGCTGAACTTCTTTTGTGCTCCGAATAGCTCAGCCATTTCCCTTGAGGCGTTTCTCTCTACCAGAGGACTTACATAATTTTGAAATTCGCTTTTCTGGGTTCGATTTTTTTTTGCCATTTTTTTCTCTGTGTTTGGGCTTATCTGTTATTAAGTTTTGCCTGACGTTTGGCTAAGAGCTGCTCAATCTGCTCAATATCTTCCTTGCTTAAATCCCAGTCCGATGCGAGGGCGGTTTCGAGAATCTGCTCGGGCCTGCGTGCTCCGGCAATGGCGGAGGTAACTTCGGGCCGACGAAGAACCCAGCTAATAGACAGTTGCGCTAATGTCTTACCATTACGTTCTGCAATAGGCCGGAGTTTTTCAACAAGCTCTAATGTGGCAGTAAACTGGGGCTCGTGAAAATCAGGATTTCTTCTTCGATGGTCGTCCAGAGGTAAATTCGCAAGTCTTTCCTGACTGAATTTACCCGTTAGCAGGCCTCTCTGCATAGGGCTGTATGCGACAACGCCGATATTGTTTTGAGCACAGTAGTCCAGCAGATCATCTTCAACCTCGCGATGGAGCATGCTGTAAGGCGGCTGAAGCGAGGCGACCGGATGAATCTTCTGGAGGCGTCTGATTTGCTCGACGTTAAAATTCGATACGCCGAGGAATCGAATTTTTCCTTCCTGAACCAGCGTGGCCATTTCTTCCCAGGCCTCCTCGATATCTTCCTCCGGCTCGGGCCAGTGCATCTGATAAAGGTCTATTGTCTCAATGCCGAGTCTTTTTAAGCTGGCGTGACATTCCTCGCGAATGCTTTGAGCTTTCAGGCAGCTTACTTTTTCCTTTTTTTCATTCCAAAGCAGGCTGCATTTTGTTGCTATGATTGGTTTTTGGCTTGTTTGCTTAAGGGCCTTGCCGAGGAGCTCCTCGGAATGGCCCAGACCGTAAACAGGGGCGGTGTCTATCCAGTTGATACCTGTTTCAAGCGCGGCCGGGATAGTGGCAATCGCCTCGTCGTAGTCCTGCGGTCCCCAGCCGAACTGCCAGGGTCCGCCCATTGCCCATGTGCCCAGGCCAACAGTAGTCAACTCCAGATTAGTATAACCTAACTTTCTTGTCTGCATAATTATCGCTCCTGAGAATCAAGCTCTGGTCTATAGCATAGTGAGATTTAGTATCCCAATCAATACTTTGTTCTGAGAATATATGAGCATCCCGCTTTTGTCTCAAACTCGATAACCGATTGCTCAATGGTTTTAGCTTCAGGTCCGAACCAGCCCAATTTAAGCCTGGCCGGTGTGGCAGAGCGGACTCTGCATTTATTGCCGAGTCTGGAACGGATTACGCTTTTAGTTAGTTTTCCGTCCTTCCAAGAGATATTCACCTCGAACCCGCCGCGTGCTCGCAGACCTTTTACGTAGCCATTCGGCCAGGCCTTCGGCAATGCGGGAAGTAAATGGATTTCGCCTGCGTGGCTTTGCAGCAGCATCTCTGCGATGCCCGCAGTACCGCCGAAGTTGCCGTCTATCTGGAACGGAGGGTGAGTGTCGAACAAATTTGGCAGAGTTGACTTTCGCAGCAGTGCCAGCACGTTTTCGTGGGCTTTATCGCCGTCCAGCAGGCGGGCCCAGAAGTTGATTATCCATGCTCTGCTCCAGTCGGTATGACCACCGCCGTGCGACAGCCGATACTCTAATGACTTGCGTGCCGCTGCCGCCAGTTCCGGCGTGCCGGTTGGGTTAATCTGCCTGCCGGGGTGCAGGGCAAATAAATGTGAGATGTGCCGATGGCCCGGCTCCGGTTCCTCCAGCTCTTCGTTCCATTCCAACAACCGACCGTCGGAGCCTATCTTTGGCCCTGCTAAATTCCCGCGAAAGGCCTTTACCTGCTTCGTGAAATCATCGTCGATTCCAAGAACCTCGGCTGCCTCGATGCAGTTGGTAAACAGGTCATAGATTATCTGCTGGTCCATAGCAGGGCCCATTGTGAGATTGGAGTTCTTGCCGTCGGGTGTGCGGAACCGGTTTTCGGGCGAAATTGACGGGCCGGAAACCAGCTTGCCTGTTTTCGGGTCTTCGACGAGATAATCGAGGAAGAACTCGGCTGCTTCTTTCATAATGGAGTAGGCCCGTTTTGCCAGAAATTCACGGTCGCCGCCGAACAGATAATGCTCCCACAGGTGCCGGCTGCACCACGCAGCACCGGTGGGCCACATTCCGTATCCTACATTTCCGATGGGGCTGGTCCACCACTGCGCATCGGTAGTGTGATGCGCGACGAATCCGCGACAGCCGTAAACGTCTCTCGCGGTCTTTCGGCCTCGTGGTCGCAGGTTGCTCACAAGGTCGAAGAAAGGTTCGTGACACTCGGACAGGTTGCATACCTCCGCCGGCCAATAGTTCATCTGAACGTTGATATTGATATGATAATCACTGTTCCAGGGTGCTTTTATGTGATTGTTCCAGATGCCCTGAAGATTGGCCGGCATGCAGCCCGGCCGGGAGCTGCAAATTAAAAGATAACGTCCAAACTGAAAATAAAGAGCGCACAATTGCGGGTCGTCGGCACCGGTCTTCATTGCTGCAAGGCGCTCATCTGTCGGTTTGTTCGCCGCATTCGTAACACCCAGATTCAGTGCCACCCTTCGGAACAGACGCCTGTGCTCGGCCACGTGAGCTCGTCGAAGCTCGGGATATTTTTTCTTTGCAGCCGAAGCCATTTGCGTTTCACATAGAGCTTTCTGATTGTCGCCGCGATAATTCGTTGCGGCGACTATCAGCAGCGTTGCGGTATCGGCCTTTTCCAGTCGCAGGCCATCGTCGGTTACCGTTAATCTGCCGCCCTGGGGAATAATCCGCAAATGGGTTTCGTACTTGACGCCTTTATGCTCACCCTCTTGTGTAGCCTGCCCTTTCATTACGATACGGTCCGGTGCGACAGTTTCGACGGTGAGATCCTCAGGTCGGGAAAGATTCGCATCGAATGCAATCTGCCCGGCTTTATCGCACGAAAGGCGAACGACAATGCACTGATCCACAGGGCTGGCAAAGACCTCGCGGGTAAAGGTGGCGTCGTCGGCACGATAGGTAACAGAGGCAATCGCCGTGTCGAGGTCAAGCTGACGGTGGTAGTCGGTTACGGGCCGGCCGGTCTTGAATTGAAGCCTCAAATCGCCGAGCGTTTGGTAGCTGCGAATAATCCGTGGGCCCATAAACTCCCGCTGTATTATCCGCTGGGCCTCGGTGTATTTTCCTTCGAATATTAACTTCCGTGCCTCGGCTAAATGTTTGTAGGCGCCAACGCGGTCACGCTCAATCGGCTGACCTGCCCATACGGTATCTTCATTAAGCTGCAATTGCTCGGTTTCGGCGCCGCCAAACACCATAGCTCCAAGGCGTCCGTTTCCGACGGGTAATGCCTCTGTCCACTGTTGAGCGGGTTTGTTGTACCATAATTTCAGGCTGCTCCATTTTTCATCGCTAAGCCTGTCTGTCTTGGTGCCGACCATCGAGCAAGCTGCAATAAAGGTGCCTCCAAAAAGTAATGTTGAAGCGATTGCTGCTTTTAGGTTTTTCATTTTTACCTCACAGCATTTTTCAGTTAGTCAAAATCAGGTATGTTTGCTTGGTCTTTGTATTGAACTCAATAACGTTTCCTTCGGGTGTCGTGGTTTTGACCGGGCTGCCTTTAGATGATACCCAGACGGGGACGTTTGTGCGAATTCTGCACTTGCTGCCCAGCAACGAACGTATGTTAGCAGTGACAAGCCTGTTATTTTTCCAGGTGATGTCCACTTCGAATCCGCCGCGTGCGCGCAGGCCTTTAATGTATCCGCCTTGCCATACAGAAGGCAGAGCGGGCAGCAGGTGGAGCTCACCAGTGTGACTTTGCAGGAGCATCTCGGCGATACCGGCTGTGCCGCCGAAGTTGCCGTCGATCTGGAATGGTGGGCAGGCGTCGAACATATTGGGATACATCCGCTGCGGACTCAGCAGAGAGCTGAGCATCTTGTAGGCGTGGTCGCCGTCCTCGAACCGCGCCCAGAAATTGACCTTCCAGGCCATCGACCAGCCTGTACCACCGTCACCGCGAAATTCCAGTGACTTGCGGGCTGCGGCGAAAAGTTCGGGTGTGCCGCGACGCGTAATCTCTTTGCCCGGGTGCAGCCCGAACAGGTGCGAGACGTGGCGGTGCTGGTTGTTCGGGTCGTCCTTGTCTTCGAGCCATTCCTGAAGCTGACCATATTGTCCGATCTGGTTGGGCGCGATTCGGCTGCGCAGCTCAGTCAGCTTTTGTCGCAAATCCTGGTCCACGCCGAGGATTCCGGCAGCTTCGATGCAGTTGGTGAAAAGGTCGCGGATAATTTGATGGTCCATCGTCGGCCCGGCAACGAGTCCGCCGTTTTCCGGCGAGTTGGAAGGTGTGCTTATCAGCCGGCCGGTCTTTGGGTCCTCGATGAGAAAGTCGACGAAAAATATCGCCGCCTCTTTCATTATGGGGTACGTCTGCTCTTTGAGAAACATTTTATCACCGCCGAACAGGTAATGCTCCCATAAATGCCGGCAGAGCCATGCCCCGCCGGTTACCCATATGCCGTGGTTGGAGTGATTGATTGGCGCTGTGCCCCGCCACAGGTCGGTGTTATGGTGCAGCACCCAGCCCCGGCAGCCGTAGTGCGCCTCTGCGGTTTTCCGCCCCGACCGAGCGACGTCATCGAGCAGGTCGAACAACGGCTGGTGACACTCGGACAGGTTTGTTACCTCAGCCGGCCAGTAGTTCATCTCTGTGTTGATGTTTGTTGTCCATTTGCTGTCCCAGGGCGGGTCGATTGTATCGTTCCAGATGCCCTGGAGGTTTGCCGGCTGGCTGCCCGGACGGGTGCTTGCAATCAGCAGGTAGCGACCGAACTGGAGGTACAGCTCCACTAATTGCGGGTCGTCCTGCTTGGCGAAGTTTTCGATACGCTGGTTGGTGGGCTGCTTTATCGCCTCGGTTGTGCCCAGGTCGAATTCGACCCTGCGGAACAGGCGGCGATGGTCGGCGATGTGGGCCCTGCGTAAATCGTTATAGCTTTTGCGAGCAGCAGCTATGATAGTCCGGCGGCAGGCGGTGGCCGGGTCGCCGCTGACGTCCCTGAAGTCCTTAAAACTTGTGGCGGCGGCAAGTATCAGTGTCACCGTATCGGCTTTGGTAACGTCTATCTTTTCAGAATCAACAGTGAGCTTGCCGCCTTTGGCCGTCGCACGCAGGAGCGCCTCAAACTTCAACACGCTGGGCCGCTTCTCTTTCGTCCGCTTGTTCATATACTCGCGAAGCCGGCCGCGCAGCGCAAGCACCTTACCCACAACCAGAGTTTGCGTACCCGGGTGCGGGCTATCCAGTTTTGCGGTAAATGTCACTTGTCCCGGCTTATCGCAGGTCAAGCGGACAACAATCACCTGGTCCGGGAAGCTGGAGAAGACTTCGCGGGTGAAAGTCGCATCGCCGATGAGATAGCGAACTGTTGCCAACCCGGAGTCGATGTCCAGCTCCCGGCGATAATCGATCGGCTCATCGTGAGTCGGGAAGTACAGATGCAAATCACCGAAAGGTTGATATTTTTCCTGCCGCAGCGGTACGCTCATCATTTGTTCCATTGCCAGCTCTTCAGCCTGGCGTTGTTTGCCCTCGAACAGCAGCTTGCGGACGGTAGGCAGATACTCGAGGGCTCCGTCGTGCTGATATTCGTGTGGTTGGCCTGTCCACAGTGTGTCTTCGTTGAACTGCAGTTGTTCGTGTTCTGTGCCGCCGAAGACCATAGCTCCAAGACGTCCGTTTCCGACTGGTAGGGCCTCAGTCCATTTCTGTGCAGGTTGGCAATACCGCAGTTTAAGGTTGTGCCACTTCGCCGTATCGTAGCGGTTGGTACCAACCTGGTTCACATAGCTGATTGCACATCCTGTTATTACCACGCAAAAAGCTAATAAGTAAAAAGTGAACGCTCCTGAATTTCGAGTTACTCTGCTTGTTACTTTTGGCTTTACTTTTTCTGGTTTTACTTGTCCACCTTTCATGCCGGCTCCTTGTCATAATGAGCAATTAGTCATCTTTGAAACTCAAAGTCTTTACGATGCGTTTGAAGGCAAGCTCAGCCATCTCGGCATCGCCCATAATCTGGTACACTTCGATATCGAGCTGACGATTGTGCGGCAGCTTTGCGGTACCAAAAATAAAACCAAGCGGGGTTTGCGGTTGTTCTATAAGTGCCCAGTCAAAAGTGAGTGTATCCGTTTGTGTTTGGTCCATTTTTACAATCCGGCCTTCCACTTCAAAGGCCTTTTGCTCGAACCGCATTTGCGGGGTAGTCGTCTCGGCAACTAAAAGGTACCGGCAGTTAGCCCAGGCGCTGGGTCTGTCGGAGCCGATTGCAAAACTACTGCTTAAAGAGAAGACATTTTCGTGGTACCTCCATCGCTTTTCAGTTTTCCAGCCGTTGCCCGCCGGCATTGATATGGATAAACCGGCATGAGTTAATATTATCGGCTCCGAAAGAATAAGAGCTGACTTGGAAGCGACTATAAGACGGGCAATGAGCAGCGCGACAATAAAAAGTCCCAAAAGGGCTATTTTATCGCCCCCTATCTTTTTTATATCGTAAGTTTTGTCCATATATACGGTAATAGTAATTGCCAGGCGTTTTTTTTGCAAGTTTAGCCCGTTAGAAATTGCAACGGGGGTACAAAAAAGGAAGATTTCTTACGGGGCTTACCCTTTAGACTATACCTTAATTTGTGAGAAAACCGTAGTTATGGGACCTGCCCAGCACCAAAACGGCGCAGCCGAAGCTCTTTTGGTGCTGGGTGGGATTTTCGGTGCAGAATGGGAATCCCAGCAAGTTTAATGTAAAAAGCCTTTTGTTTATGGCCGAATTATATATATATTTTCTAAAGAGAGGTTGATATGAATAAGGTGATGTTACTGCACGGGAAGGAGCCGGAGAAAATCCTGCAAACCGCGATTGATAAAAAAGTACCTGCCATTATGTCATATTTGTCCAAAGGCAAATGGCACGTCGCAAAGGTGCTGCTGAGCGAGCTTGTGGGGGACAGACTAACTGTAGACAGTGCCGCCCCGAAGAAGAAGCAGCACCCGCTAAATATACAGGCTAATCAGCCGGTCGGCATATCGTTTAAATATGAATACGGCAAGTTTGTTTTTGATACCACTGTGCTTGGTTTTGAGTCGTCGTCCAGCCCGGAGGCTGACCAGGGATGGGGCGGAACGATGATACTTGCGGTGCCGGGCCGGATAGAAGTTGTCCAGAGGAGAAGTTATTACCGTGTTAATGTGCCTGAATCACTGAAGGTAAAGGTGATAATGTGGCATCGCAGCGGCAGACACGAGGCAAAAAAACAGATACAGGATGCTGCAGAGGATATTCACAATTATTGCCAGGGCAGGCTTGTTGACATTTCCGCCGGCGGTGCGCAGGTTGTAGTTTCGTGCTCAGACGAGGCGGGCTGTCCTGAATCTGTCAGGTATGAGTCTAAAGGCAATACGTCCAGGACTTTTTGTGCCGGTGAGCTGGACTTCAAGAAAGGTCAGTTTGTTGGGATGCGATTTACACCTATGCCTTATGAAATGCCGTTGGTGGTCAGTGCCCAGATTAGAAATATCCTGCCGACCGCAGACGGCAAGAGCGCCTCTCTTGGATTGCAGATTGTTGGTCTGGAGGCAAGTCCCGAAGGTCATGAAGTGCTTGCGCGGCTTATTGGTATTGTCGAGCAGTATTATCAGATAAATCAATCCGGTGCCAGGCAGCGGGATATACAGCCGGTTCGGAACACTGTGTAACACACAGGCCAGAGCCGCTCGGATTCTCTTTATCTCTCTATAACCCCTCAGCACAAGTTAGAATATTAGGAAATCAGTGTATCAGGAAATCAGCATGCAGGTTATCAGTGTATCAGGAAATCAGGGTGGAGGATGTCAGAGATAAAGGATACCAGAAAAAAACAAATCTCGCTGTGCATTTATACTGCGCAGCTGACCTGAAATCCTGGTAACCTGATACCCGCTACCGATACCCTGGTAACCTGATATCCACTACCTGATAACCTGGTACCCTTCTTTAGGTGATATCGTCCTGGTCGGCTATTTGGCCATTGTCAACAGTCGTCAAAGCTGAATTTGCTGCCGAGACGAGATTGTGCTTATCGCGGATTACTTTGTAGTAAAGCCATTTCACGAAGCTGCTTGCCGCAAAGCCGCAGAAAATCAGCACTAAAGCCGCCTGTATGTTCCAGATAACAAAGGCCAGGAGAAGCAGCACCCTTATAAGGTATTCAAATGGCTTTCTACCCTTCAGATACTGATTGAGGATATGTGGATATCGAATCCTGCTGACCATCAGCACCGCCACACCCAGGGCCATAAAAGGCAGGACATAAATAATTACATTCAGGCTTGGAAGTGTTTCCTGATGGAGTATTATCAGGCTGACTATTACCCCTGCGGCGGCGGGTGACGGCAGGCCAACAAAGCTCATGTGGGCGGATTCATCCTCCTCGTTTTCCACATTGAATCTGGCTAATCGAATGGCCGCACAGCTTATATATCCCGCCGCTGCAACCCAGATAAAACGTTCCAGTAAAGTCTCAACGACCGGATTAAGTCCGGCAAGGCCGGCCAGCTTGTATTCCAGAACCTTCAGCATCAAAAATGCCGGCGCCACACCGAAACTGATTATATCGCAGAGGCTGTCGAGCTGGCCGCCAAAGCTGGAGGTGCTCTGGTGCATTCGTGCTAATCGGCCGTCGAGCATGTCGGCAATCATTGCCAGCAGTATCATATAGCCTGACATCGCAAAGTAAGAAAACTGCCCGAGGCCGAGCTTTGCCCCTTTGCCCGCAAAGACAATGGCCGCAAAACCACATACGCCGTTGAGAATAGTTATCAGCGACGGCAGGATGGTAATGGACTTTAACCTTTGTCTTCGCACCCGCCGCAGCAGACTCTTTTCCGCCTTCGCGGAGCGACGTAGCCGCTTCGGCGGAGTCTGCTTGGCAGATTCGGTTTTTAATCTCGGCATATCTCATACCTCATATAAATCCGAAATTCGAATATCGAAATCCGAAACAATCCCGATAAAATCGGGAATGACCGAAATTCAAATGACCAAAACAGTGAGTCCCGACAAGTCGGGATTTGAACATTAGAATTTTGGATTTGTTTCGTATTTCGGATTTCGTGCTTCGTGCTTTCCATTGTTTTGTATTTCGTATTTCACCAATGGTGTCAGGCCTGCTTTGACTTTATCGCCTATTTGGACTAGGCACTTTGCACCCGCCACCGGCGGGTGTCGATCGGAACCCTGCCTTGCTGCCTCACGAAGGGGCACGTACAATTCTGTTCTTGAGCCGAATTTTATCATCCCGAATTTCTGACCGCTGATCAATTCCTTGCCCTGGACTTTATCACAGACGATTCGCCGGGCAATCGCTCCACTTATTTGCCGGACAATCAGTCTGTCTTGTGGACTGTCGGTTCTGACCAGATGCAGGTCATTGGACTCATTGACTCGGCCGGACTGTGGATTCATTGCGTTTTTGTATTTGCCTTTTCGATAGGTGATTTTTTCGACTTTGACGTTGCACGGAGCGCGATTAATGTGGGTATCGAAAATGCTCAAAAATACTCCGATACGCAGCGCAGCTCCGCACCCCCCTTCTTGCTTTCGCAAGAAAGCAGGGGGGTCATTTACCCCGTTAGAGCCTTTGTCCTCCCTGTCTCTAACGAGTAAAAAGTCTAACGTGGGGTCTCTAAGGGGATCTACCCTCTCGATGTCGGTAACATGGCCGTCGGCTGGTGCTAACAGAAAGTTTCTGTCCGAAGGACACCGGCGATCAGGGTCGCGGAAAAACATCAGAGACCATATCAAAATAACGGCTAACAGCCCTGCGCCAATTAGGCGTGGGCCCAAGCCCAATTGGTGCTGTGTGCTCAGGAGAAAGACAATCATTACCGTAAGTAGCGCCGCGGGGTAGATAACTACCTGCGGCCAGCCATATTTTGTTAGGGGTATTCTCATAACTACAGATTAACACAGATTCAAGCTGATTAACATAAATAAATTTGTGAAATCTATCTTCAAAAATCAGTGTAATCAGCGCCTAAATTTGTGAAATCTGCGGATAGAAATCTTTGGAAGTAAAAAAAGGCCGACCCTGTGGATATCGGCCTTTAAGGAGGAGGGGGGGTGAAGTAGGATTTTATTCTTATACAGTTATTAGCCCAAGGCTGATTTCTTTCAAACTTGGCCTCGGCTTGGCCAGCCTTTGCCAAGACGAGAGCTGCCCCACAGGAACGTCCTATAATTGACGTTCCTAATATCTATAGACGCAGGTCAGTCCGAAAAGTTACAGGATTTTTCAAAAATTTCTCAAAAATTCCACAATAACCGCGTTTTCTAACCCAGATACCGCAGATTCCAAGTGATTAACACAGATAAATCTGTGAAATCTGTCGTCAAGAATCGGTGAAAGCTCCGGCGCCGTTTCCGGACGTCTGCTTCCCCGCGCCTTTCGGGAAATCTGTGGGGATAAAAAGGCCGGGCAAATTCATCCTGAGCGATGTCGAAGGAACAAGCCCGGCCTGTTGATCATTCCAGTGGTTTTTTATTGTGTTATTGGTTCTCGGATTCGCTTTGTTAATTGCAGTACGCTTTCGTAAGTTACATTCTCCGGTGCCTTGCCATCATCGCTAAGTTCCGCCATAGCACCAAGGACCCACTTGTCAAAATCTTCTTTTGTTTCAATCAGCAAGCCGTAAGGCACAGGAAGAGTTATCTCCAACCTTGGCTCGTGTTCGAGGTTGAATACGTATAACGCATGATAACCAAATTGTTTGACGTTTTCCGGTGGTGTTCCATCTGGAACATAAACAGCCCATTCGGTGAATCTGTCTGCCTTCCAGGTATATGCAAGATGATAGCCCGTGTATGTAATATCTTTGGGTTCGCCTGCGGGTTTTAAGGTGTTAAATTCTATCGGCAGTTTTGGTAACAGCCCCCCGAATTCAAGGCCTTCGAAGAATTCCTCCTGTGGTTTTTCGGATAGCCTATCGATACTGTTCCAGCCCCATATCACACTACCATCACTCATTGTGAAACTTAAGGCCGCACCCCATGAAAGGGAACACCGGTCGTCTCCATAACCACCCATGTTCGAGGAGCCCAACTCTGAAAGCGTCGCGGTTTCTTTGGTATTATCGGCCTCATAGCCTTCAGGTACCTCCATCGAAAAAAGTCCCTCCGGGATATCCACATCGCGTTCAATCTTATCGTATTCACGGCGCAGCTCCCATTGCTGCTTATCACCGAATCTCATCCAGAATTGACGTCGCTTACATTCGCCCTTACTTGGTGATAACCAATATCTGTATCGGTTTCTATGCTTAGTATCAGAAAATATCTCCTCTCGTTCCCAAATATCACAATCAACTCCGTCAATTCTTTCCCGGCCTATCTTGACGAAGTCATCCAATTTGCTAATGTCACCGAACAGCTGCTCTATCATTTGGTCCCAACCTTGGTGTTCTGCCAGCATTTGCTCGTATTTATTTATTTTGGAGAAATGTGCCGTTTTCCACGTGTGATTCAACCTCAGCCGATAATGCCCATCTGAAATCATCTCTCCCACGCTAATCTTGGTGACATTGGTCCTGCCTGAATTGAATAGAAAAGTATCAGGACATGAGCTGCATGTGGTTGACCACCTTCGACCATTCTCCAGGTCGAACCACTCTTCCATATTCACCGGTGGAACGTCATTGCCGTCCGGCGTTTTATGCCCGGGGTAGTAATGCCATCCTTTGAGGTGGACGGTTCTGACCATCCTGAAAAGCTCCGGCATATCGGTTATTCCATACGCTGGAGTTGTGCCGACACCGGTGAAAAAGTGTATGCCGATCCCGAAAGCAACGACGGTCGCCGCCGCTATGGCGAGTTTTGTTATTGGGCTTTTCATCATTGTTCTCCAAATATTTTGTACTGTGACTTCGGAGGCAATGATAATCGACTTACAATCGATACGGCTCATTACGTTCTCGACGAGTGTCTCGTCAGGGCTGATTGCCTGAGCCAGTTTTTTCAGTCTTTCTTCTATTGTTTCTTCAGCGGTCATTTTTCCAACCTCTCTAATATTTTTCGCAGACGTCTGTGTGCTCGCGAAAGCTGTTTGGTTACGGTGCCGACGCTTCGGCCGAGTAAATTAGCGACATCATTGACGCTGTTATCGCCGAAATAGCGAAGCATTACGACCTGTTTTTCGGCACCGGGCAGTTTTACAACGGCGGCTAAAAGTCTCTGTTTGGCTTCATCGAGTCGGCCGTCCGGATTTTCTATCGCCGCGGCGATTTTTGGTTCCAGCCGGGTCTCTTTTGGCCTTCGCCGGGCTGAATCAAGTGCGCATCTGCAGGCTATTTTCATCAGCCAGGGGCCGAATGCCTCAGGCTTTCTCAGTCCGGCCAACCGTTCGTAAGCTCTTACGAAAGCGTCCTGCGAGACATCTGTTGCCGAATGATAATCGCCCAGAACGTCCAGCGCAACGGCACGTACAGGCCGTTCGTAACGTTTCACAAGCACGGCAAAGAGGTCTTTTTCGCCGCTTAAGACAGCATTTACCAATTCGGCATCTGTTCGCACCTTAAAACCTTTCCATACAGAAGCGCTTCTAATATTAAGAGCGAAATTAAGGTAAAAATGCGACAAGAAAAAAACTTTCTCTAAATGATATTACATTGACTTCCGCAATCTGCACTTGACGTGGTTGATAAAAGTCGGTAATCTCTGGCAAAAATAGTGACTGGTGAGTAGTGAGCGCTCAGCTTACCGATTAACTACTCACTAATTAACCAATTAACTAATTAGCGTGAAAGGATTTTGTAATGTTCACAACGATAGTTGACATAACGGCGAGGGAAATACTCGATTCCCGCGGCAATCCTACTGTTGAAGTCGATGTTTTGCTTGAGGATGGTTCCTACGGCAGGGCGGCGGTGCCCTCTGGAGCCAGCACGGGCGCCCACGAGGCGATAGAGCTTCGCGATACAAGGGCAAAACGCTATATGGGCAAAGGTGTTGCCGCTGCCGTTAAAAATGTAAACGAAATCATAGCACCCGAAGTTGTTGGTATGGATGCGGCCTGTCAGGAGGAGCTTGACGCGTTGATGATTGAGCTGGATGGCACGCCCAACAAAGGAAAACTCGGCGCAAACGCAATATTGGGTGTCTCCTTGGCGGCTGCAAAGGCGGCGGCGGATGCCGCGGGCCTGCCGTTGTACCGCTATCTGGGCGGTTGCAACGCGAATATACTCCCCGTGCCGATGATGAACATCCTGAATGGCGGAAAACACGCGGACAACAACGTCGATTTCCAGGAATTTATGATTATGCCCATCGGCGCAAAGAGCTTCCCCGAAGCCCTGCGGATGGGCGCCGAAGTCTTCCATACGCTTAAAGCGGTGCTGGCTAAAAAAGGTTACTCCACATCGGTCGGCGACGAAGGCGGCTTTGCCCCTTCGCTTAAAACCAACGAAGAAGCGCTCCAGGTCGTTATGGACGCTATCAAAAAGGCCGGCTATAAATCCGGCAAAGAAATCTCTATCGCCCTGGACCCTGCTGCAACTGAAATGTTCGATACTAAGACAAAGAGCTATAAATTCTTCAAGTCCAACCCGAAGAATAAGGTCTCGTCCGATGAAATGGTCAAGCACTGGACCAAGTGGGTGAACAAATATCCAATCATTTCAATCGAAGACGGACTGGCCGAAGATGACTGGGCCGGCTGGACAAAATTAAATAAAAAAATCGGTGACCGTATCCAGCTCGTCGGAGACGATTTATTCGTAACAAACACCAAACGCCTTGCTAAAGGTATTAAGCTCGACTGTGCCAATTCGATATTGATAAAGCTCAACCAGATAGGCACGCTCACCGAAACATTCGAGGCGGTCAATATGGCGAAGAGGGCCGGCTGGACAGCCGTCATAAGCCACAGAAGTGGTGAAACCGAAGATACCACAATCGCCGACTTGGCCGTTGCCACAGGCGTCGGCCAGATAAAGACCGGCTCGCTCTGCAGAACAGATAGAATCTGCAAATACAATCAACTGCTCAGGATAAGTGAAGACCTCGGCCCGGCTGGGCAATACGCCGGCTTTATGTTTAAATAATTCTTAGATGGTTAATGGTAATTAGCACTACAACGCTTTTTGTATTTGTTTGGTATTGATAACATTTTATTGTATAAAACGTTGTGTCAATCATATTAAATCCGAAATTCGGATATCGAAGCACGAAACAAATCTGAATTACCAAAATTCAAATGACCAAAACATTGAGTCTGTGACGTCGGCGGGAATCCAGCTTTTTGTTTTGATAATTTGGATTTTTGAAATTTGGTATTGTTTCAGATTTCGTGCTTTGTGCTTCGGATTTTAAAGTCAGGACCATTTTTTGCTGTTAAGTGGTGCCGTGGTATTGGTAAATACTCACCAATCACCAGGTTGTGAACCTTATGCAAGGGCGAAACGTTATCCGGACGATTTTGTTTGTCATCTTTTTCAGCATCGGTGCCGCTTCCTTGGGCATTTCCATACTTTGTGATGATTTGGTTCAGTACTATCGGAACAAGCAGCTCTTAAGGGTAACACAGCAATCCGTGGAACGGCTCAAATCCTTGAACACTGACTACGATGTATTGCTGGAGCAGTTGGAAAAAGACCCTAATCTTGTTAAGCGTCTCGCCCCGGCTACGCTCGGCACCGAGCCTGAAGATGCGAACGCTGTTTACCCAAGAGCGACAGACGAACAGGTGGCCATCATTAAAAATTCATTGAAGCGAGACTCAAACGAACAATCCGCTGGGCCGGCCCTGCCCCAGTGGCTCACCAGGTGCAGCGAACCTCGCCGGCGAATGACACTTTTTGTAGCCGGCTCGGTCTTAATCCTTATTTCGTTTACCTGTTTCGCCCCAGTTAAACAGACTCCCCCAAAAAAATGACAATAAGTGACTATCCGAATAATCCTTCATCTCTTGTCATTCTGAGGCGAAGCCGAAGCCTGTCCGGCGGCCAGACGGGAATCTGGCCAACGAAGAGTCCCGATGTATCGGGATTCACTTCACTACACTCGGTTCCCCGATACATCGGGGTCCTTGAGCAAACCGAAGGAATGACAGGCGAGCCCCGCCCCTGCGGCAGGGGCTGGGCGAGAGCGAATAGTTATTCGGATAGGCTCTAAGTTTTTGTTGAGGGACCTGCTGCCGGAGGAGATTTGGGTTTGACGGACACTGTTGTTTGAGTTAAACTTCGATTTCCACTTTGCTATTTGCCGAATAGGTTGAGACGCAGCTAAGGTAGTTAAGAGGAAGGAGTTGAATCATGCAGCCAAACAAACAAATTTCACGCAGAAGCTTTCTGAAAAAGACAACAAGCGCCGCTGTTGGGGCGATAAGTTTTGGGTTCCCGCGAAGCGGGGTCCCTCCTTATATAGTTTCCTCTTCGGCATTAGGTCAAGCCGGCGGTGTTGCTGCGAGCGAGCGGATAGTGATGGGCTTTATCGGTGTGGGCGGCAGAGGTGCCTCGCTGCTGCGTAATTTCCTGCATCTGTCCGATGCGCAGGTTGTGGCCCTCTGCGATGTCAAACGGCCAAATCGCGACCGGGCAAAGCAAACGGTGGACAAGCAATACGAGACCACCGGCTGCAGCGCGTACACTGATTTTCGCGAGCTTCTGGCTCGTAACGATATAGACGCGGTTGTGGTTGCTTCTACGGACCACTGGCATGTGCTGCACGCATTGGCGGCGGTGCGGGCGGGAAAGGACGTATATTGCGAAAAGCCGTTGGGGATGAGCGTCGAGCAGGGACAGGTGCTGCGCCGGGAGGTTAATAGATACAGCAGGGTGTTTCAGTTCGGAACGCAGGAACGCTCGAGCAGGAATTCCCGTTTTGCCTGCGAGATGGTGCGCAGCGGTTGGGTCGGCAAGATTCACAAAATCACTGTCGCCTCTCGTTACAGCGTGGCTTCGGAAAACTATCCGTCGATGCCGGTTCCGGACTGGCTGGATTACGATTTGTGGCTGGGCCCGGCGCCGTGGGCGCCGTACACGGCCAACCGCGTGAATAACAGCCATTGGTTCCACATCAGCGATTACGCGCTTGGGTTTATGGCAGGCTGCGGGATTCATACGATTGACATTGCAACCTGGGGCAACGACACGGACCTGACCGGTCCAGTGGAGGTCGAAGGTATTGGAGAATTTCCTCGCGATGGATTGTGTAACTGCGCGACCGGCTGGGATGTGAACCTTAAGTTTGACAACGGCGTGACAATGAATTTTACCGACGGCGAAAGGAATCCGCTCGGCGTTAAATTTGAAGGGACCGATGGCTGGGTGTTCGTAAAGGAAGAGCACCTCGGCGGTAAGCCGGATGCCAGTCCGAAGTCGCTTTTGGAAAAACCGATAGGCCCTAATGAAGTACATCTGCCGGTAAGCAATCACCACCAGCAGAATTTCTTGGACTGCGTCAAGGCCCGGGCCTCAACCGTTGCGCCCGTTGAAGTGGCGGTTCGTTCGGATACGCTCTGTCAGCTCAGTGACATTGCGATGCGATTGGGTCGAAAGCTAAGGTGGGACCCGGAAAGCGAAAAGTTCATTAACGATGCACAGGCAGACCGAATGCTCAAACGTCCAATGCGCAGTCCTTGGCGTTTGTAAAAATGATAAATGATTCAAACTGACCGTTTTGAGCCAAAATATAACGTAAGTGTTGTCTTGACAAGAGAATGACAGAGCTTGTCATTCCTGTGAAGACAGGAATCCACAGAAAATTGGTCGGTTTGAATAAATGATTGTTGCAAGACTTGTTATATTTGTTAGTTATCAAATAGAGGAGTTTTTATTATGAAAAAAAGAAGAATCAACCGACGTCAGTTTTTAAAACACACCGGTCGCGCTGCCGTTGGAGCGATAAGCTTTCCGTATATCGTTTCGTCCTCGGCTCTGGGCGGAGATGGCAATATCGCTGCGAGTAACCGAATCACGGTCGGCTGTATCGGTGTTGGACCTCAGGGTACCGGCGTGATGCGCAACTTTCTGGCCCAAAAGGATGCCCAGGTGGTGGCGGTTTGTGACGTTAAAAGCCACGTTCTCCGGGCAGCCCAGGAGCTCGTGAACAAGCACTATCAAAGCACCGGATGCACAGCTTATCATGATTTTCGCAAACTGCTCGGGCGCGATGACATTGATGTGGTCCTTGCTGCTACGCCGGACCACTGGCACGTGCTGGTGGCACTGGCGGCTGTAAGAGCGGGAAAGGACGTGTATCTGGAAAAACCGATGGGGCTCAGTCTGGCCCAGGACCAGGCCCTGCGTGCCGCGGTGCACCGCCACGGAAGGGTCTTTCAGTTCGGAACTCAGCAGCGCTCGAATCGCAATTTCCGTTTTGCCTGCGAGCTGGCCTTGAACGGCCGCATCGGAAAACTGCACACTATAAATGTATGGTCTCCCGGCAGCTCACAAGGCGGCTCGCCGGAACCTGTGCCTATACCGGAATGGCTTGATTATAATATGTGGCTGGGGCCGGCCCCTTATACACCTTACACCGAGGACCGCTGCTCCAATAAGCTGTGGTGGTTCATCTCCGACTACGCCCTTGGGTTCATCGCTGGCTGGGGTGTGCATCCGCTGGACATCGCCCTGTGGGGCGGCGGTGAAAAAGTCACCTGCCCGGTGGAAATCGAAGGCACGGGCGTCTGGCCGACTGAAGGGGTATGCGACACGGCTATGAACTGGAATGTCGTCTGCAGGTATGACAGCGGTGTAACGATGAACTTTACAGGCGACCCTTTCCCGGAAGAATGGAAAAAACGCTACGGCCGAACCACCAGCCACGGCACGGCTTTTGAGGGCAGCGACGGTTGGGTACATGTTGACCGCTCCGGCATTAACGCTTATCCGAAGAAGCTGCTGACCACCGAGTTCGGGCCGAACGAAATTAACCTCTATAAGAGCAGTAACCACGTAAGAAACCTGTTGGACTGCGTCAAAAGTCGGGCCGATACGATATGCCCAATTGATGTGGCTGTGCAGGCGGACATAATTTGCCAGATCAGTGACATTGCCATACGGCTTGAGCAGAAAATTAAATGGGACCCGAAAACCGAGCGCTTCGTCAACAATGAGCCGGCCAACCGTCGGCTCTCCCGCCCGATGCGCAGCCCCTGGACGCTCTGAAATTGATTATTTACTATTGATGATTGATTAATTGGTAATCTTCGTACAGCAACCGCTTTAAGAATCTGTTTTAAGGAGAAAAGTCAAATGGAAAGAAAGTTAGTCCCAATGCTATTGTGTGTGTGCATTCTTTTTGCAGGCTGCCAAACAGTGGAGAAACAGTATTCTGAAACAGCAGGCTGGATAAACCTTTTTGACGGCAAGACACTCAACGGCTGGAAGGCCAGCGAGAACAAAGACACCTTCAGCGTTCGCGATGGTATGATAGTTGTGGATGGCCCACGCAGCCATCTTTTTTATGTCGGGCCTCTCGAGAACGCCGACTTTAAGAATTTCGAGCTCAAGGCCGACGTTATGACCAAACCCGGCTCCAACTCCGGCATATACTTCCATACCGAGTATCAACAGACCGGCTGGCCGGATAAGGGCTACGAGGTCCAGGTCAATAACACTCATAGCGACTGGAGAAAAACCGGCGGCCTGTACGCGGTCCAGGATGTCCGCGAAGGCGTTAATGATAACGAGTGGTTCACCGAGCACATCATCGTGCAGGACAAGCGAATTATCATCAAGGTCAATGGCAAGACCACCGTCGACTGGATCGAGCCGGAAGACTGGAAGCCGCCGGAAGGAATGCCCGGCCG
>JBGVTO010000005.1:0-13430 GCA_041862635.1 Phycisphaerae bacterium
CTTGCCAATCCGATTTTAATGCAGATTCCCATTGGTGCCGAGGACTCTTTTGCCGGGATAATAGACCTGATAAAGATGCAGGCGGTTTTCTATAAGGCTGAAAAGATGGGAGCGACTTTTGAAGAAACTGAAATTCCCTCGGAGTTGAAACAAACTGCTCAGCAGCAAAGACACCAGATGCTTGAGCTTGCAGCCGAATACGATAACGAGCTAATGGACAGCTATGTTCACGATAGGCCGGCCGATATTAAAATAATTAACAGAGCAATCAGAACAGGGACCCTGAACAACAAGCTTCATCCGGTATTTGTCGGCTCTGCCTTGAAGTATATTGGTGTGCAAAGGCTGCTTGACGGCGTCCTGGCGTATCTGCCTTCTCCATTAGACAAACCTGTCCTGACCGGTCACAAACCGTCCGATAAAAATAAGAAAATATCCATTAAGTGCGATCCGAATGGGAGTATGGTGGCGGTGGCGTTCAAAATTACCAGTGATGTGCACGGCGACTTGAACTTTCTGAGGATATATCAGGGCAAATTGAAGTCCGGCAGCAGGGTCTTGAATACAAATCGCAATCGTCGTGAGAATGTTACGAGAATATTTGAGATGCACGCCAACGAGCGAAAAATTTTGGACTCAGCAAGTGCCGGCGATATTGTGGCAGTTGTAGGGCTCAAGCAAACGCTTACGGGCGATACGATTTGTGACCCGAAAAGACCCGTTTGCCTGCCAAGCATTACATTTCCCCAGACGGTTATTAATATGTCGATAGAGCCCAGAACGGCAGCAGAAAAGGCCAAATTGGCCGATGCCCTGGCTGACTTGAAGCGTGAAGACCCGACTTTTGAGTGTAAGATAGACGTTGAGACTGGCCAAACAATCATTAGCGGAATGGGGGAATTGCATCTTGAGATATTGCAGCACAAGCTGGTAAGAGAGAAAGGAGTTAACGTCAGGGTCGGAAAACCCCGTGTCGCCTACAAGGAGGCTATCACACAATCGGCCCAGGGCGAGGGTAAATTCATACGCCAGACGGGCGGTCACGGGCAATACGGCCATGTTGTTTTAGAGGTTGAGCCACTTTTGACCGGGGACGGCCATTGGAGCCGCGAAGTTGAATTCCAGAGCAAGGTTTCTGCCGATGCGGTTCCGAGAGAGTTTATCCCAGATGTTGAAAGGGGAAGCAGAGACGCTTTGAGCAGCGGTGTATTGGCGGGCTATCCTGTTGTGGGAGTTAAAGTTACGCTAATTGACGGCTCATTTCATTCTGTGGATTCCTCTGGTCTGGCTTTTGAGCAGGCGGCCGCAATTGCGGTTGAAAAAGCGGTCAAAGAGGCAGAACCGGTGCTGCTTGAGCCGGTAATGCGGCTTCAGGTAGTAGTACCCCAGTCTAATTTTGGGGCAGTACAGGGTAATTTGCTTGGAAAAAGGGGATTCATCACGAATTGTCGTGTGCATGGAAATATGCAGGTAATTAATGCCAAAGCACCGCTGGTGGAATTATTTGGGTATTCCAGCGAAATAAGAAGTTTAACAGCCGGCAGGGGGACATTTACTATGGAGCCGTTGAGCTATGAGAAGATCCCGGAGCAGATTGCCAAGAATATTATTTTTTAAAAAAAATATATTTTTTTGTGTTTGAGCCAAATTTTTTCCGACAATTTATTGACAGCAATTAATTTATGTGATAGTATTTGGGTTTTTTCAGCCGTAGCGAGCATTGCCAGAGATGACTTTGCGTAATTTTTAGTTGGGCTGTGGCATATCTGAAATTCTGTGGTTAGGAATGGTTTATAACTTTGTTATAAGGGTGTACCAACAACCGATAAACGGTTTTTGGATGGATTGTAGTTGGTCCGACCCCGAACTCTTAAGGAAGGCGAATTCTGTGATTGGCTATTGAAAATGAATATTGACTATTGAGAAGAGCCCGATTTTGCCAGGCAAAGCAAAATCGGGCCCAAAAACGGATGGGATTACAAATCAATAGGAAATAGAAAATAGTTAATAGTCAATGAAAGGGGCCTTTCCTGCCAAAAATCAAACAAGATAAGTGTGGCTGATAGCAGAAAAACTATAGGCTAAAAGTGGATTTTTTATTTTGTTTTCGCTTTATTAAGTTGATATACTTCAAGGCCTTATAAGCATGAAAGGGAACGAACCCTCTTAGAAGTGCTTTGGCAACGAATAATACGATACAAAACGGCAAAGTTTCTACGTGGGTGACAATAAGATGAAGCTGCTGTCTTGTCTGCTGGTTTTACTCCGGGAAAACTTGTCCGGAGGAAAGCCGGCAGAAGACGGCGGGCAGCGTAGAGGAAAGTTATGGCTGCTGAAACCGAAAGAATAAGAATTAAGATGGAGTCCTACGACCACAGAGCTCTTGATGCATCCGCCAAGGAAATAGTGGAGCATGCTCGAAAGACCAATGCCCGTGTCAGTGGTCCTGTACCTCTGCCCACACGTGTTGAAAGATATACTGTTTTGCGAAGTCCACACATCGACAAGAAATCTCGTGAGCAGTTCGAGTTGAGGACTCATAAACGTCTGATTGATATTCACGAGGCCAACGCCCGGACGGTTGAAGTTTTGAACCGTTTAGTCGTACCGGCGGGAGTTTTTGTGAGGATAAAAGCCTGATTCGTGAGTCGAATCACGCGATACGAGAAACAAAGTTATGGCGATGTTGTTAGGTAAAAAAGTTGGGATAACTCAGGTTTATGACGATTCGGGAGAATTGGTGCCGGTTACAGTCATACAGGCCGGTCCCTGCGTCGTTATGCAGGTAAAAACAGCTGAGACTGACGGCTATAACGCTGTTCAGCTTGGTTTCGATGAGATAAAGCCGGTGCGGAGGAAGAATCCGCAAATCGGGCATGCTCAGAAAGCCAACACGACCCCAAAGAAATTTATCAAAGAGATGCGATTGGCCGACGACGCCGAACAGCCATACGAAGTTGGAAATTCCGTGACAGTTTCGGTCTTTACGGAAGACAAATTTGTTGATGTTGTGGGGACGAGCAAGGGCAAAGGCTTTGCCGGCGTAATGAAGCGTCACGGCTTTGGTGGTTTCCCCGCCTCGCACGGCACGGAACGCAAACACAGGGCACCCGGCTCGATATCGAGTTTCGCTAGTGACGCCGGACATGGTGCAGGCCTTAAAAGGGGCAAGAAAATGGCAGGGCATTTGGGCAACTGTCGGGTTACTACGAAAAACCATAAGCTGGTAGAGATAGACGAAGAGAAGAACTTGTTGGTCGTTAAGGGTTCTGTGCCCGGCCCGGCCGGGTGTTATTGTATTGTACGTAGTGCTAAAAAAGTTCAATAGTTGATTAGCGAATTAGTGAATTAGCGAATCAGTTAATTGGTGAATGGTAATTATTTGAGCAATTAGCTGGTTACGAGATGTGAGAAAATGATTGATTTGGCGGTTTACAACACAGATGGGCAGGAAGTCGAGAGCCTGAAAGTTGATGAGGCGGTTTTCGGTGGCTCAGTCAGATATTCGCTGCTTAAGCAGGCCATTGTTATGTATCACGCTAACAAGCGTGTGGGAACTGCGGCCAACAAGGGCAGAAGTATGGTAGCCGGTTCGGGCAGAAAGCTGTTCAGGCAAAAGGGGACCGGAAATGCCCGCGTTGGTAACATCAGAACCGGCAAACGTGTCGGCGGCGGCGTGACTTTTGCCAAGAGCCTCAGAGATTTCGGCAAACGTATGCCTAAAAAGCAAAGAAGATTAGCCAGAGACTCGGCGATATTGGCAAAGCTTTTGAGTAACAATGTTATCGTGGTTGACGGGCTAAATTTTGAAAAACCAAAAACCAAAGATTTTATAGGCGTTCTGAATAACTTAAAAATTGAACGCAGCTGCCTGGTAACGATTAGCACAGCAGATTTGAACCTTTACAAATCAGCTAAGAATGTTCAAAAGGTAGCTGTTATGCCTGTTAGCGAGCTGAACGCCGGTGATATCTGCAACTATCGCAAAATACTGTTTACCAAAGAGGCGTTTTTATCTGTTTTGAACAGAGACAAGATAGGTGAAAATTAGTTATTTGTAGCTGGAGTGGAAAGCGCAACGCGCTTTTGTCATTCTGAGCGTTAGCGAAGAATCTGGGTGGCGAAGAGTCCCGATGTATCGGGATTCACTTCGCTACGCTCCGTTCGGAATGACATATGGCAGTAATACAAGGTACGAGTATTGGTGTGGACGATTATAACGTAATAATTCGGCCTTTGATTACAGAGCAAGGGATGCACTTTGCGAATACAAAAAGTGCGTATTCCTTTGAGGTAAATAAAAGGGCCAATAAGACTCAAATAAAAAACGCTGTGGAAAAAATATACAACGTCAAAGTACAAAAGGTCAGAACAGCTAATCGTAAAGGCAAACAACGTCGCAGAGGCAGAGCGATCGGAGAGACATCGAGCTGGAAAAAGGCTGTTGTATTTCTGGACCCCGAGTTTCATATAGATTTGTTCTAAATACGAGATACGAGTTATGGGTATTCGAGTTTATAAACCAACAAGTGCCGGTCGGAGAAACAGTTCGGTCAACGATTACGCTGAGCTGACTACCGACAAGCCGGAGAAGTCGCTTTGCAGGCGGATTAAGAAGAACGGCGGAAGAAACCATCGTGGCGTTATCACCACTCGTTTTAGAGGAGGCGGTGCAAGAAGGATTTACCGCGTTATAGATTTCAAGCGTAGGAAGGACGGCGTCCCTGCGAAAGTAGCGACGATTGAATATGACCCCAACAGAAATTGTTTTATATCTTTGCTTCACTACGCCGACGGCGAAAAGAAGTATATATTAGCACCGTTTGGAATAAAGACCGGCGACCGGGTGGAAAGCGGCCTTTATTGTGAGCCTAAGATTGGTAATACGATGCCGCTGTCTGCTATTCCTGCGGGTATGGAGATTCATAATATCGAGATGCGAGCCGGCCAGGGCGGAAAGCTGGTCAGAGGTGCCGGCAACGCCGCAAGAATTGTGGCAAAAGAAGGTAGCTGGGTTACCATCGTTTTGCCGAGCGGTGAGATGCGGACGATTCGTAAGGAATGCCGGGCAACAATTGGTCGAGTGAGTAACCCCGACCATCAGAATGTACGCATCGGCAAGGCCGGGCGAAAGCGACATATGGGCCGCAGACCACACGTAAGAGGCTGTGCGATGAACCCAGTTGCTCACCCAATGGGTGGCGGAGAAGGCCATCGAAGCGGCGGGCGGCATCCCTGTTCGCCTACCGGTGTGCTGGCAAAAGGTGGAAAGACCAGAAACCCGCGAAATCCAAGTAACAAGAGGATTATTCGAAGGCGTAAAAGTAAAAAGCAAAAACAGCTGAATATTTGATTTAGTCGTGCGAAAAACGCACATGATGTGAGATACGAGAAATGGGAAGATCTCTTAAAAAAGGACCATACGTTGATGACAAGCTTTTTGGCAAGGTCAACAAGCAAACTGCCTCCGGTTCTCGCGAGCCGATAAAGACCTGGGCAAGAAGGTGTACGATAGTCCCGGAATTCGTGGGTTTTACATTTATGGTCCACAATGGCAAGATATTTCATAAGGTGTTTGTTACCGAGGATATGGTGGGGCATAAATTAGGTGAATTTTCGCCAACACGAACGTTTAAGGGACATTCGAGTAAAAAGATAAAGTAATATGCTAAGTGCTGATAAGTTAAAAGAGTTTTGTCTGGAACGGCAGATGGATGTAGGGCAGTTGGCCGAGAGGCTTGCCGGACCGAGGTTTGATAGGAAGCAGGCGATAGCGGCTGTTAAGAACTGGCAAAAAGGCCTGTTCAAACCGGAGCCGCGCGCGGATGATATTCGCCGTTTGGCGGGCGCTTTGTCTGTTGAGGTAAATGATATAGCTGACTGGCGTTCGTCTTGTCGCTTTGCACCAATGTCAGCGAGCAAAGCCCGGTTGGTTACGCAGCTGATAGTCGGTCGAAGTGTTCAGGACGCAATGGATATCCTGAAGTTCACGAGAAAACGTGCGGCAACGATGATTGATAAGGTTTTAAGAAGCGCCGTTGCTGATGCCGACGAGCAGCAGGTTGACGTTGATAATCTATATGTAAGCTCTGCCCGCGTCGATGATGCAGGAATCCGCATCGGTACAAAAAGATGGATGGCGAAAGACAGAGGCAGAGCGCATCCTATTCACAAAAAAGCCTGTCACATACATATAACCGTAACGCAGATATAAAGGAAAGGATAAACAAAAAATCCGGAATTCGAATATCGAAATCCGAAACAAATTCAAAATTCAAATGTTAAAAAATTTCCAAACTGACAGCTTTGCTGTCATTCTGAGCGAAGCGAAGAATCTCATCATTCGCAGGCCAGATCCTTCGGCTTCGCCTCAGGATGACACCAAGTGTCATTTTAGTCATTCCCGATTTTATCGGGATTGTTTCGAATTTCGAGTTTCGTGCTTTGGATTTAGGGTTTTTATGAGATTATGGGTCAGAAGGTATCGCCAATAGGTTTTAGAACGGGAATAACACTTGGCTGGCAGAGCACCTGGTTTGCTCCGAAGGCTAATTACGGTGAATTTCTTGTCGAGGACCAGAAGATTCGCCGGTATGTCGATAGTAAATTTAATCGTCATATGCCGAAGGGTGCGGTGGCAAAGACTGAAATAATCCGGACGCGCAACGAGGTAAAAGTAACACTGCACAGCGCTCGGCCCGGCGTGGTCATCGGCCCAAGGGGTGGTGAAGTCGATAGATTGCGGGAAGAGCTTGAGGAGATGACAGGTCGAAAGATAAGTGTCAACGTCATCGAGATAAAAGAACCAGACCTCAACGCTACATTAGTGGCTGAAGCAATTGCAGAACAGTTAAGTAAGCGAGCTTCATTCAGGCGTACGATGAAGCAGTATTGCGAATTGGCGATGAACGCCGGCGCCAAAGGAGTTAAGATTATCTGCTCAGGACGGCTTGCAGGCTCGGAGATGGCCAGGAAGGAAACGCAGAAGCTTGGCAGTATTCCGCTGCATACGCTGGATGCTAATGTAGATTACGCCGTGGCAACGTCAAGGACAACATACGGGGCAATCGGCGTTAAAGCCTGGATTTATAGAGGCAAATTCGGTGAGGAAATTTCGCAAATGCCCCGCCGTCGTCGTCGGCGCCCACCAAGGCGGATTAGCCCGGCGATGAGGGACGGCGGCAGGGTTAAAGCTAAAGATGTGCCGGTACAAGACGGTAGTAAAAGCGCCACTGAAGCTAAAAATGTGGCTGTACCATCGGCGGAGCCTGAGAAGAGTGAGTCAGGCGGTACAGAGGCAAGTTGAAAAATAGGCCTTTCTGTAAAAGAAAGTGCTTTTTTAGGTATGTGTTTTACAAAGGTTTGAAAAAATGGCAATGATGCCGAAAAGAGTTAAGTTTCGTAAAAGCCAACGCGGCAAAATGAAGGGCAATGCCTCGAGAAGTAATTATGTGGCGTTTGGAGAATACGGCTTACAGGCTTTGGAGACGAGCTGGGTAACCGCGAGGAACATTGAAGCCGGCCGAGTTGCAGCGACCCACTTTTTGCATCGCGAAGGGAAGGTCTATATCAGGATATTTCCGCATAAACCGGTAAGCTCCAAGCCGCTGGAAACGCGAATGGGCAAAGGTAAAGGCGAGCCGGAATTTTGGGTCGCCAGAGTCAGGCCCGGACAGGTTTGCTTTGAGATAGGCGGAGTAACTGAAGATGTGGCAAAGCAGGCACTTGTCAGGGTCGCTCATAAAATGCCGATTCGGTGCAGGTTTATTAAGCGAAGGCATTCATTGTAAGAGGAAAACTTCAGATGAAAGCGCAACATTACAGAGAGATGAGCCAGGATGAGCTTGAGGGCAAACTGGAGGAGCTTGAGAGGCATTTGTTTGATTTGCGCTCACAGGCGGTTACGGAAAAGCTTGAGAATTCCAAGGCCGTAATTAACGTCAGGCGTGATATTGCAAGGATTAAAACGATAATGCGGGAAAGCAGGTAACGTTATGTCCGCAGATGATTAATGCGTTGGAAATCAAAGATGCAGGAACGAAAATTAAAAACTTTAACCGGTGTAGTGGTAAGCAACAGTGGCGACAAAAGCGTCAAAGTTACGATTGACTTCAAAGTCAAACATCCAAAGTACGGCAAATACATCAAGCGCAGGACGAAAATCGGTGTTCACGACGAGCACAATCAGAGCGGTGTTGGTGACGTCGTTGAAATTACAGAGTGCAGGCCTCGCAGCAAAACCAAGAGTTGGCGCCTTGTCAAGGTTGTCCAAAGAGCAGTTGAAGTGTGAGTTGAGATAACGGATAATGATTCAGCAGGAAACAATGTTGGATATAGCCGACAATTCGGGTGTTAAGTCGGCGTTGTGCATCAGGGTTCTTGGTAAGAGCGGCTCTAGGGGTAAGTTTACCCGGCCTGTTGCGAGCGTGGGAGATGTTGTCTGTGTTGCGATAAAAAAATCGCTGCCCAGCTGCCAGTTAGATGACAAGAAAGTGCATAGGTGTGTTATTATCCGCACCAAGAGTCCTATAAAACGCACTGATGGCAGTTATGTAAGGTTCGATAGCAATGCCGCAGTGATGATTGATGGTGATGGTAATCCGATAGGAACCAGGATTTTTGGCGCAGTGGCTCGCGAGCTTCGCGAAAAAAACTATATGAAAATTATCTCGTTGGCGGGCGAGGTAGTATAGAAAACATAAAATGCAAAAATCAAAATGTAAAGCATAAATGAAATTCGTAAGGAAAAGTGGAGCTATTTTGAGTTTTGACGTGTATTTTTGATATTTGAATTTTGGAATTTAATTTTGAAATGGCTTTGCATATAAAAAAAGGTGATATGGTAGAGATAATAGCTGGTGACCACAAAGGCGCTACCGGCAGGGTACTTCGTGTGATACCTGAGAAGCAGCGCGTAGTGGTTCAGGGTCACAACATAGCAAAAAAGCATGTTCGGCCTTCGCGCAAAAATCCGCAGGGAGGCCGGATCAATGTTGAACAGCCGATACATATAAGTAATGTTTTGCCGGTGAGTCCGAAAAGTTCGAGAGGCAGCAGGGTTCGTTATCAGGCGGACGAGGATGGTGGCAAAAAACGCCTTGCCGTCGATGGTACTGAAATCGGCGTTGTTAGAAAGACAAAATAGTGAATTGGTGATTGGTGATTATTTAGCCGGTTTTTGAGATACAGTATGGCACGTTTAAAAGATTTATATAAGTCAAAGATAATTCCGGAGCTGACCAGGGAGTTTGGCTACAAAAACCCTATGGCTGTTCCTCAGATGGAAAAGGTCATTATTTCTATGGGTGTAGGCAGAGCGACACAGGATAAGAAATTTTTGGAATCAGCCAAGAAGGATTTGATGATGATTACGGGCCAAATGCCTGTAGCCTGTAAAGCTAAAAAGAGTGTCTCGAATTTCAAGGTTCGTGAAGGTATGGAAACCGGATTGAAGGTTACGGTCCGCGGCGTGAGAATGTACGAATTTATGGACAGACTCGTTAGTCTTGCAATCCCGCGGGTAAGAGACTTTCGAGGGCTTAACCCAAAGAGTTTTGACGGCAGAGGAAATTACTCAATGGGCCTGGCTGAGCAGAGCGTTTTTCCGGAAATCAACCCGGCAAAGATAGAATTTCAGCAGGGTATGAACATAACTTTTGTAACAACGGCCCAGACCGACGAAGAAGCGAGAAAATTGCTTCAGCTCTTTGGTATGCCGTTCAAAGGCTTAGTAGCGACCGGGCCAGAAGAATAGAGCTTGCAGACGGATACGAGAAATTGGAGCGTGTAGATGTCAACTAAAGCACTGGAAAACAAGGCAGAACAGAAACAGAAATTTCGCGTCAGACGATATACGCGCTGCCAGCTTTGCGGCAGATCCAAAGCAGTATATCGCAAGTTCAAAATTTGCCGGATTTGTTTTAGAACATTAGCTAACGAGGGAAAAATACCGGGAGTAAGAAAAGCCAGCTGGTAAAGAATCGCGATGCGTAAAATCCAACATTATAATACAGAAAAACGAAATACTATATACGAAATACGAGATACGAGACTATGAGTTTAAGTGACCCAATAGCTGATATGTTGACGAGAATTCGCAATGCCATGCGAATAAACAGAAACCAGGTCAATGTTAAGGCATCAAATATCTGCGAAGGCATAGCGGCTGTTTTGAAGAAGGAAGGTTACATCGAGGATTTCGACCGAATTGACGATGGCAAGCAGGGAATACTGAGGATTATGTTAAAGTATGACCAGGTCGGCTGTTCCATTATTAACGAAATAACAAGAACAAGCAAACCCGGTCGCAGAGTTTATTCATCTGTTGATAAATTGCCGCGCGTTTTAGCCGGTATGGGTATAGCAATCGTTTCGACAAGTAAAGGTGTGATGAGTGATAAAAGCTGCCGCGAGGCAAACGTTGGCGGCGAGATACTTTGTACGGTAAGCTGATGAGTCGTATTGGGAAAAAACATATTGATATTCCTGGAGGCGTAAAGGTTGAGCAGAAAGGCCGGTGTATCAAGGTCTCAGGCCCGCTCGGCGAGCTCCAGATGGACTGTCATCCGCGGATAAAGGTTAAAATTGACGATGCCGAAGGGAAAATATTGGTGGATAATAACCATCCCCAGGATCGTCAGAATAGGCAGCTGCACGGCACAATGCGTGCTTTGATTGCTAATATGATTGCCGGTGTCAGCAAGGGTTTTGAAAAGAAGATGGAAATATACGGCACCGGCTATAATGTCAAAGAGCAGGGCGGAAAGCTGGTTTTTCAGGTTGGTTTTTGCCATACGGTAGGGCGTGTAGTGCCGAAGGGTATAAAGGTGAATATTGAAGTCGGTGCTACGAGGGGCAATGATGTGCCGGCAAGGTTCACGCTTTCCGGAATAGACAAATGTCTGTTAGGACAGTTTGCTGCAGATATACGGAAAATAAGGCCGCCTGAACCCTATAAAGGAAAGGGCATCCGTTATGCCGACGAACATGTGCGGCGCAAGGTCGGCAAAGCATTTGCATCGGGAGCGGCATAAGATTTACGATTGACAATTGAATATTGACTATTGAAAGGGTTTCCATCCCCGCTTTCGCGGGGACGAGTTTACCCCTGCGTAAGCAGGGGCAATAAGTCGCGAAATGGGAACCCAAAAAGAAGTCAGAATTCGCAATCAATAGAAAATAGTCAATAAACAATAGTAAATGGCAGTTGAGATTTTGTTCTTATGAAAACTGAGATGTTAAAAAAAGCGACACTGAGGCGTAAATATCACGTGCGGAAAAAGGTCTTTGGAACACCGGACAGACCTCGGTTGTCGGTATTTCGCTCGAACAGGCATATTTACGCCCAGATTATAGATGATGTCGCAGGAGCGACACTTGCATCGGCAAGCACAAGGACAAAAGGGCTCCGAGACCAATTGCCCCATACCGGCAATAGAAAAGCCGCTGAAATCGTAGGTGAAGCGGTCGCAAAACAAGCTCTTGGTGTCGGCATAAAGTGTGTTTGCTTTGATAGAAATCGATGTAAGTTTCATGGCAGAGTCAGGGCTCTTGCTGAAGCGGCAAGAAAAGCCGGGCTGGCCTTTTAACAAACATGATAATAAATACGAGATTGTTTGGAGAAAAAATTGGCAGTAGAATCCGTTAACCCTGTTAGAAGCAAGGCTCCGGAAGGAAGTGCTGCGCCTTTGGTGCGGACTTCTAACGGGGTTAAACTCTCGGACCAGGAAGAAAAGCCGTTGGAAGATACGGTCGTAAAGGTATTTCGCTGTTCCAAAGTGGTCAAAGGAGGTCGGCGTTTCAGCTTTGCCGCATTGGTCGTGGTTGGTGACCGGGCAGGCACGGTTGGTGTCGGTTATGGCAAGGCTAATGAGGTCCCGCAGTCGGTCGAGAAAGGTATAAAAGATGCCAAGAAGTCTTTGCACAAGATAGCTTTAGTTGACCGCACGATTCCACACTCGATAAACGGCAAATACAGAGCTACAAAGATAGCTCTGGTCCCGGCCAGTCCCGGCACCGGAGTTATCGCCGGTTCCAGTGCTCGAGCGGTGCTCGAATATGCCGGTGTGCAGGATGTTCTTACAAAAGTTTACGGAAGTACTTCTGCTAAAAACGTGGTCAAAGCTACGCTGGATGGATTGTTGAAATTGCGCAGCAAAGAAATGGTTGAATCTCTTCGTGGTGTGTCAGTTAACGCTTAATGATTGTTGATTAACAATTGGGTAATTTGAATGTTGAATCATGAAATAACTTCTGTTGCAGGTAAACACAAGGGTCGTCGCCGTGTTGGCAGGGGCACCGGTACCGGTCGCGGTAAGACCTGTGGCCGAGGCCACAAAGGCGGCGGCAGCAGGGCCGGCTCAACTTCCGTTACGCTCCATGAAGGCGGCCAGATGCCTTTATTTCGGCGGCTGCCTAAACGCGGTTTTAGTAATTACAAATTCGCAATACGCTGCGAAATCGTAAATGTCTCGCAATTGGAAAGATTCGTGGATGGTGCTGATGTTGGTGTAGAGCAATTATCCGACGCCGGACTGATTGACAGCGTCAAAAGCAAAATCAAGATTCTCGGTAAGGGAGACCTGACAAAAAAACTGCAGGTAACAGCTCACAAATTCAGCAAAACAGCAGAGCAGAAGATTGTGGCTTCCGGCGGTGCAGCAAAAGTGATTTGATCGTTGTCCGTATATTCTATTATGCGGAAGGAAATATGAAACTGACATATCCGCCTCCCAGAGGCGGGTACAGATTACTGGGTAAGAAATAATGCTTGAAACGGTAATTAACATATTCAGAATCCCGGACCTGCGCAATAAGATTCTTTTTACTCTGGCACTGCTGATAATATACAGGGTTGGTTTCCATATCCCTGTTCCCGGCTTCGACCAGCGGAAGATAGCAGCGATAACCAGATCAAGAGACACCGAGAGTCCCCTGGGTAGAGCTGCTGAATATATGCAGATGTTCACGGGAGGGACGCTGGAAAAAAGCAGCTTGTTCGGCCTGGGAATTATGCCTTATATTACTTCATCGATTATTCTTATGCTATTGGGTGAGGTTGTTCCAGCTTTGAAGAAGCTGCGCCAGGAGGGACAAACCGGCCACAAAAAGATACAGGAGTACACGCGCTACCTGACTGTGCTGATATGCGTTGTCCAGTCGATAATGTTTATGAAGTTGTTGGGGGGACAGGGATTGACCTATGCGGGTATGTACCGTCAGGCCTTGATAATGGGTATTGTTGGTATGACGGCCGGCACTATTTTTTTAATGTGGCTCGGCGAGCAGATAGATGAATACGGCATAGGCAACGGTATTAGTTTGATAATAATGGCCGGCATTGTCTCCAGAATGCCCTGGGCAATCCGGACGCTTTGGCAGAATGTTGACTTAAGAGTCGGCGCAGCGACCGGCTCTGTAGGGCCGGCAAA
>JBGVTO010000006.1:0-35071 GCA_041862635.1 Phycisphaerae bacterium
CCGCTGAAGTGTCGAGGCTCCTTAACTTGGCACCATGAGCCGGAGGCTGCAAAACCTTTGCGCACACCATGCCGGGTACGCGCATATCCCCCGTATACTTGGCCTTTCCCGTAACCTTCTCCACGGCATCTATCCGGTTGAGAGGCTTTCCTATTATGTTGAATTCCGATACGGTCTTCACCTGGGGTTTCTGCTCCAGGCGCCTTTCAATCCTTTTGCCTTGCGCCAGTTGAGCATAGGTGACCTTATGTCCCTTTTGAGTTTTGTCAAATACTACTCCATCTTTTACATCCAACTGGTCTTTCGGCACATTGAGACGCACGGCTGCCAATCCCATCAGGACAGCCCTGGCTTCAGCTCCGGCCGCTCTGAGAACTGGTCCAAAGTACGGAGTGGTCATGGAACCCCAGGTACCCGCATCGTATGGACAAAGAGCCGTATCTCCCATAACCATATCAACCGATTTTAGAGACACATCAAGCTCGTCAGCTAACGTCTGGGCCAAGGAAGTCATGACTCCCTGTCCTAATTCGACTTTGCCGGTGAAACACGTAACTCTGCCATCTTCAGCAATACGAAGATAAGCATTAAAGTCAGGACGTTCCTTTTTGCCGCGGTTCTGTCCTTCCGCCGTGGGCGCATCGCCTACGGTGAAGAGGATTATGATTCCACCACCTATGCTCTGCAGAAATTCTCGACGGCTAAGTGGGTAGAGACCATCGTTATAGTCACACTCGCTAACCTTAAATTCATCCTCTTTCATCTTTACCTGGCTCCTTTCATTTCTTGAGCTGCAGATTCGATAGCTCGGATAATTCGAAGATGTGCACCGCATCTACATAAGTTATTGTCCATACTCTGAATGATTTCCTCACGGGTGGGCTGTGGATTCCTCAATAGAAAACTGTACGCATTTAGAATCATACCCGGCGTGCAGAAACCACACTGAAGGGCATCATGCTTTACGAAAGCTTCCTGAATCGGATGGAGTTTTCCATTTTTGGCCAAGCCTTCGATCGTAAGAACCTCTTTTCCATTGATGGTCCTGACCGGAACCACGCATGACCGGACTGCCCTGCCGTCAACTATAACAGTGCAGGCACCACAGAGAGCTTTTCCACAACCATATTTTGTACCCGTGAGACCTAAGTCAGTGCGCAAAACCCATAAAAGCATCCGCTCACTATCCACGGTCAAGCTTATGGGTTTCCCATTGAGTTTGAAAGAAATCTTCTCCGCCATATTAGCCTCCTTCTTAGCTGATATCCTCACCAAATATTTTCAATTAGCCAGCGTAAACAGCTTCATATTCTACTATCAGAATAATTAAAATAGCTACTTCATAAAAAGGCCGTTTCTTTTTACAATGCTCTTTTATACAATTAGTTTGGAACAATGCAAGATATAAATTTAATTTAATAAATAGGTAACGATTATTCTTAAACTATGAATGACCTCGAAGTATATAAAAAAGCAACATCCGTTCTCCGCAGGGGCGAAAATATTGCTTTGATAACAGTGATATCTACAACGGGCTCGACTCCCGGGAAAGTCGGCTATAAGATGCTCGTTTGGGGGAAAAATGGAGAAACTATAGGCACTGTGGGTGGAGGATTGACCGAAGCAAATGTAATCAATATTGCCAAAAAGACCCTGCCCAAGACCGAAAACCAGGTAGTCAGATTTAACCTCGATGGAACTGAAGATGATGAAAAAGGAATATGTGGAGGGTCAATAGAGTTTCTTATTGAAACCTTTGATAAAAAAAGCCTTCCATTATTTAAAGAGCTTTCAGCCGTTATAGAGAACGGAGTCTGGGGTGCCCTTGTTTCAATAATTTGTCCCAACAAGGCACCTGAAAAAATCCTTCTAAGAAGTGTCGAGCAGCTTGATACTGCCGCTAATATTAATTTTTCCCCCGAAGTCACTGCATCCATAAAAGAGCTCGTGGCTAAAAAACGCCCTGCAAAGAAGACGTTGGAGGATGGAGTAGAAATATTTATCGAAACCATCGCCGAACAACCGATGGTTTTCATCTTTGGCGCAGGACATTTATCCTACCATATTTCAAGGTATGCAAAATCTGTAAATTTTCGATTTACCGTATGTGACGACAGAGTCGAATTTGCAAACAAAAACAGATTTCCAGATGCAAGTAATATTATTGTCGAAGGCTATGAAAGAATTTTCGATAAAATCGACATCAACAAGAACTCATATATCGTTATTGTTACCCAGGGACATAAATCCGATGAAATAGTTCTCGAAAGAGCTGTCAAGACAAACGCAAAATATATCGGAATGATCGGGAGTAAAAGAAAGACACTCACTATTCTGAAAAACCTCCAAAAAAAGGGGATTTCGACAAAGACGCTGAAGCGGATTTATTCCCCTATTGGTATTTCGATAGGCGCGTTTACTCCCGAAGAAATTGCTCTAAGCATAGTTAGCGAGCTGATAAAAATAAGAAGGCTCGGAGATACGCCCGAAACAAATCATATGAGAATAACTCTCTTAGAAGAGCTGCAAGAGGGAAACTGATGATAAATGCAATAGTATTAGCTGCCGGCGAGTCCGGGCGAATGGGGAAGTCAAAGCCCTTATTAAGGTTTAATGATAAAACGTTTTTAGACCAAATTATCTCAACACTTAGAGTCTCCGATGTAGACAGAATCACCATAGTCCTTGGAGCAAAGGCTGAAATGATAAAAAATTCGATTGATTTATCCGGAACAAATATTGTTATAAATAAAGATTATCAAAAAGGGCAGCTGTCGTCCCTGATCGCTGCAATAGAGAACACTCCGCAAGAGACGGACGCCATCCTTGTCTGTTTGGTGGACAATCCATTTATTACCAAAGAGGTTATTAATAAGATGATCGCTAAATTCAGGGAGACGAATAATCCAATCATTGTCCCTGTTTTCAACAGAAAAAGAGGGCATCCTACATTATTCTCAAGGTCACTGTTCAGCGAGCTGGTGAATGCGCCGAAAGAACAGGGTGCCAGGTACGTCCTACATTCGAACGCAGAAAAAGTTCTCGAGCTTGAAACATCCGAGAGCACCATCCTGATCGGTATTGATACTCCTGAGGACTATCGATTTCAGTTCGGAACCAATCCATAAAAAGTGCTTTGAAAACACCAATGGGTGTATTGGCGACAGTATTGCAGGTCTGCTCCAACGCACCATAAAGGGCTGTGTTAAGTTCGAACCCCTCCAGAACTCAAGAGCTGCATTGGAAGAAATGAGACTCCTGTCACCTATGTTTGGGAAAAACAGTTTGATTAGAAGGGCCTTGTACGTTACACTACTCCGAGTATCCGTTGGAGTGTTATCGCCGTTATGATAAATCACTCTGGAGGTGACCGATGTCAGGAATCACGAAGAAAGAACTTATCAACCGAATTACCAAAAACACTAATACTAAACAGGTGGTAGTTAAGCCTGTAATTCAGTGTTTTCTCGATGAGATCATCGCTGAGCTTGGCAAGGGCAACCGATTGGAATTCCGTGATTTCGGTGTCTTCGACGTTAGAATACGTAAAGCCAGAACATCGCTGAATCCAAAAACTCTGGAGACGGTCAGAGTTCCGGCTAAACGAATAGTGAGGTTCAAGATGGGTCGGCTTATGAAGCAAAAGCTAAATGGCCGGAGTGTAGAAACGTAGTTGTTACTCCAAGAGAAAAGAACACAGGTTTTCCCATGCCGTATAACATAAGAATTGTGAGCACGTACCCACCACGAAAGTGTGGTGTAGGGGCATTTTCACGTGATTTAGCCAACGCACTTGAAAACTTCACAGGAGAAGTGGGCCATATAAGAGTTGCGGCAATCGATAAAGATAAGCTGCCGTATAACATTCCGGTGGACCTCATCATTCATCAGTATTATCCGGAATCCTGGCACAAAGCTACCGAGGACATAGTTGTCAGAGCACATGAAAGTACCAATCCCACTGTGGTTCTATTGCAGCACGAATACGGGCTTGATCCGGATAAAGATGGCAACAACTCAAAAGGTACTAATTTTGTCGCAATGGCAAAAGCATTACACAAGCAGGAGTTTATGACCCTGGTCTATCTGCATACTGTTCTTGATAGTCCGGACGAACATCAAAAAAAAGTCATGCAGGACCTTGCCAGCAACAGTGACGGACTTCTTGTTACAACAGACAGTGCGGTTGACATACTCGAATCAGCCACTTATGGAATCACCCGTTCAAAAGTCAGGCATATAGACCATGGGATTAGAATGCAAAATCCTTCTCAATTTGACCGGTTAGCGATAAAACAGGAATATGGCCTGGAAAATCAGCTTCTGGTTACAACACTTGGACTCCACTCGCCGGGCAAAGGATTGCAATACAGCGTTCGAGCTTACTCCAGGTTTTTAAATGAATCGTGTACGAAAGCTCAAAGAGAGAGGGTGGTTTATTTGATTGCAGGAGCATGCCATCCTGAATTTGTAAAAGCAGAAGGTGGAAAGCCATATCGAGAATATGAAGTAATGCTCAATAAGACTCTTGAGGATTCAAAGCTGAGATGGTGTAAAATCAAAGAGTTTCATACTACGGATTTTAGACAGTACGATGTTGTTTTTCTTGATGCTTTTCTGGACGAGAGTACTTTGTTGAAGCTTTACGGCGCAACAAATATCATGGTGCTGCCTTATCTTAACATGCAGCAAATATCAAGCGGCATATTAGCAGACACTGTGGGTTCAGGTAGAGTAGTTATTGCAACGAAATTTACGTACGCGGTGGAGCTGATTAATTCAGAGGCTCAAGGTAAGGGGGGTGTCATTATTGGCCATCATGCCAGAGGTGTTTTGGTCGATCCCGGTGAGCCTTCTGTCGAGCAAATAGCTCAGGCCCTTGACTATCTTGTATTCAGCAAAGATGAACGTCTTGAGATGGAAACACGTGCTCACGAGAGAGGCTATCAGATGAGGTGGCACAACTCGGCATGGGAGCTGCTACAGTACATCCAATTCGTCAAAGAAAAACAGGAGATAGTCACCGGCAGGGGGATAGAATTCACCAGAGAAAAACCATCTATTTTCGAGAAGAAAACAACAAAGTAACTGAAAAATGATAACTTGAAAATAACCGTTTCATATCAGGGTGATAGCGTTCAAAATGGTTACCCCTTGTTCCTCACCTCGACCACATAAATCATCGTGGGTTCCCTGGGATTGTCCGGTTTGCGGTCACGGTTGGGTGAGTCTGTTTCCTGCTGCATATAATGTGTAAAACCTGGTGGTAATGGCCCGCGGTTGACGGCTCGAATGTGCGGTATATTTTGATGAATGCCATCGGCTTTCCGAACAGGATATTGGCCTGGTTTCGTAGTTAACAACTGCTCTCTCGTGAGGGTCAACTGTCCTTTCCTCGGTTTTGCATAAATGTTATTGTAAGTAATCAGAATTCTCTGGTCTTTCGTGATTGAAAGTCTGGGCATAGGGGGATACTGTGGAATCGTGCCTCTACCAGAAAAATAAAAACGATGTTTCCAATCAGTGACCTGAATGATTTTCCACCTGCCGTCAACGGGGGTAGCGATATGGATTTGATTGTGGCCACCCTCATCAAAGCGAGTATAACCAATATAGGGCCGTCCTTTGTCATCCACAACTAAGGTTCCCCCATTCATTAGTCCACTTTTCTGTTTGACAGGCTCGACCACATGGGCATTTTCCGGCGTTATTGGTAATTCCAAATCGCGCCCATCCCAGCTCTTCCAAGAGACTCCACGGTCAAGGCTCTTGGCATAGCATACATCAAAATTGGTTACGACATCCGGAGTTTCCCGCCAACACCAGGCAATATGCCAAACTCCGTTTTTGTCTTCTAAAATACCACCAAACGGATAAGCGTTGCAGGTAGGATTGCGGTCACGACCATTGGTCAAAACCGGAACCGTCTTTGTCCATTGTTGAGTCTCTTCATCATAATAGACCAGGATTCGCATCCCATTTCCACTGCCTCCGTGCCGGTACATGATATAAACTGAGCCGTCGTGCAGCTTCAACACGGCCGGATACGTGACCCTGTCTTCATAATCGCCGGTCCACTTGTGAATGCCTTCGAACGTGTGTATATCCGCAGGGGCCTTAGTTCGATAATACCGCAGGGCTGCACAGTGCATATTACCTGTAATGTGAAGATGCCCTTTTCTGTCCTGAAACAAAACAACCCGGTTATGTGTGTCCCATCCAACCCGTTCCGGCAGCTTAACGAAGTCCCATTCTGTCTCACTCAGTTTTCGTTTTCCCACAGTCATCTGGTAATCGCCATCATAGAAAGCGATATACTGATACTCACCGTCCGAAATCAAACATCGACCGCCATTCACCGGATGTGATGCTGTCCCCTTTGCCACCGGGACCTTGCGTATTTCCATCTGCTCTGCGATAGCCACCTTCAAAGATACCAACAGCAAAGAACAAGAGATAAGAAAAAGTATCGAGCGTCGAATAAACATAATGTTCACTCCTTAAAACTACTACTTCTGCATCACCTATGCCTGCGTTACCAACACCTGCGCTTTCGAAACCGACAGGTACAGGCAACTGTGTCCAGCTTCACTACTAAGCTTTGCTTCTAAGTAATAAATATACCAAATTAGACTTTAGTACGAAGACATTATGTTGCAAATACTTGAAGAATAACCAAATTTTTCATACAATGCTCCTGTTTCTATCAGGAAATCAAAGTTCGAGAGGAAAGATGAGTGATGTTACCCGCATTTTGAACGCAATCGAGCAAGGCGATGCCAAGGCTTCGGATGAGCTGCTTCCGCTGGTCTATGAGGAGCTGCGTCGTTTGGCTGGGCTGAAGATGTCGCAGGAGCCGCCCGGCCAGACACTCCAGGCAACAGCTCTGGTTCACGAAGCCTACATTCGCTTGGTGGGCACAGATGCCCAGAACTGGAGCGGCCGCACACATTTTTTTGCCGCGGCAGCCGAAGCCATGCGGCGTATCCTAATCGAAAATGCACGTCGCAAACGGCGTCTTAAGCATGGTGGCGGCCAACAGAGAGTTGGTCTCGATGATGCATGTATGGCCATCGAGGAACCTTCAGAAGACCTTATCGCACTGGACGAGGCGCTGGCAAAGCTTGCCATCGAGGACCCGGTTAAAGCCGACCTGGTGAAGCTCCGTTATTTTGCAGGTTTGACCATCGAGCAGGCAGCAAAAATACTGGCAATCTCCCGGGCCACCGCCGACCGATATTGGTCATACGCTCGCGCCTTCCTTTTCCACGAGATTAACAAGGGCGCCTGAAGTAATCCTTTGTTAAGTTTTTTCGCACATTTATGTTTTTTCACATTTTTCGTGAGGCGTTTTTGCCCTTGATGACGCATTGTATTATAGACAGACAGAGACATAGTAAGGAGCAAAACCATGGCTGAGAAACCAAATGACATTGAAGCGATATATAATGCCGCCCTCAAGAAAGGTTCCGAAGCGGAACGCTCTGCCTACCTGGACGCTGTTTGCGGCGATGATTCTGTTCTACGTGCCCGTGTCGAGGCGTTGCTCAAAGCTCACGAGGAAGCCAGCGATTTTCTTGAAGTCCCTGCTCTTGATCCAAACACCACCTTAGACAAATCTCCTATGATTGAAGGCCCGGGTACGATGATTGGTCGATACAAGCTGCTGGAACTGATTGGTGAAGGCGGGATGGGTTTGGTGTATCTGGCCGAACAACAGGAGCCCGTTCGTCGCAACGTAGCGCTGAAGATTGTCAAATTAGGTATGGACACAAAACAGGTTATTGCCCGTTTCGAAGCCGAGCGTCAAACTCTGGCCGTGTTGGACCACCCCAATATTGCACATGTATTTGACGCAGGAACGACCAAGGCAGGACGGCCATATTTTGTTATGGAATATGTAGAGGGCGTGTCCATCACCAAGTATTGTGATGAGCAGAAGCTGAATATTGAGGAAAGGCTTGAGCTTTTCAAACAAGTCTGTGAAGGTGTCCATCACGCTCATCAGAAAGGTATCATCCACCGGGATATCAAGCCATCAAACATCTTAATTTCTAATCATGGTGATAAGGCGGTGCCGAAGATTATCGATTTCGGCATAGCCAAAGCCATAACTCAGCCTCTGACAGAGGAGACTTTTTTCACACATGAAGGTCAGTTGCTCGGTACACCTGAGTATATGAGTCCTGAGCAGGTGGATTTGGCTACACAGGACATCGACACCCGCTCAGACATATATTCGTTAGGAGTGCTGCTTTATGTGCTGTTGGCAGGTGTATTGCCATTTTACCGGGAATCTTTGGAGGAAGCAGGTTTCGCCGAGCTTCAGCGGACCATACGAGAAGAGGAACCGCCCTTGCCAAGCACACGACTGACGAGCTTAGGTGAAAAGGCCAAAGCAATTGCTGAGAACCGCAGAACACAAATCATCACATTAATCAGACGTCTTCATAGAGAATTGGAGTGGATACCCATGAAAGCGATGCGAAAAGATAGAACCAGAAGATACCGGTCGGCCTCTGAGCTGGCCGACGACATCCGGAACTATCTCAATGGCAATCCGCTGACTGCCGGCCCCGAGACAGCCATCTATCGCGTCAAGAAATTTGTGCATAAACACGCCGGCTCCGTGGCAACCGCCGCGCTCGTGGCCGTGGTGATAGTTTTAGGCCTGGTGGTCAGTATCATAATGGGCTGCAGAGCAGAACAGGCCCGCAAGAGGGAGGCCATTGTTAGGATCCAGGCACAGCAACAGCAAAGGGCGTCAGAACAACGGGCCGAAGAGTACCGCCGCCTGTTATACGCCCACAGCGTTGCACTGGGCCATGTCGCGTACCGTGACGCCGACATACAACGCTTGCATGAACTGTTAGACTCATGCCCTGACGACCTTCGCGGATGGGAGTGGTATCGGCTCAATCACATCCAGGATCAATCCTGCAGCACATTGCATGGCCATATCAAATCAGTATTTGGACTGGCGGTCAGCCCAGATGGCAAACTGATCGCCTCCGGTGGCATCGATAAGACAATCAAGGTATGGGATGCCGAATCTTGTGTAGAATTAATGACCCTTAGTGGGCACAAAGACGGTGTGTGCTCTCTTTCGTTTCGCCCGGATGGACAACGAATCGTTTCCAGCGACTTCGATGGTAGTATAAAGGTCTGGGATGCAGCCAGTGGCGAAGAAGTGATGACTATCAAGGGACATGAAGATGCCGCTGGGGTTGTTTACAGTCCTGACGGGAAGCGAATCATTGCCGGTAGCTACGACAAGCCAGTTACACTGTGGGACGCAGAGACCGGCACCGAACTCATGGTCCTGCATGGGCATGAGGGACCAGTGACATGTCACGCAGTCAGTCTGGACGGCAGACGCATCGCTTCGGGGGGTTATGACAATACAATTAGGGTGTGGGATGCTGCATCAGGCAACGAACTAATAGCTCTGCGCGGGCATGAAGGCGGGATTAGGTCAGTAGAGTTCAGCCCGGACGGCAAACGCATTGTATCCAGCGCAGTCAGGACGATAAAGGTGTGGAACGCAGAGACCGGAGCAGATCTTATGACTCTTCGAGGGAATAAAGCCTTGGTTAATGACGTCGCATGGAGCCCCGATGGCGAACGGATTATCTCGACCGGCGAGGACAGAACAATACGAATCTGGGATGCGGTAACGGGTGCCGAAATAAAGATTCTGCGTGGGCACGAGGCAAATGTAACATGTGTCACATTCAACCCGGCCAACGGGCAAATCATCTCATGTAGTTGGGATGAAACAATCAAGATATGGGACATGCCTATTGACCGGCAGTGTATGCAGATCGGTGACAGAGTATGGCAGAGAGGAGGTAGCTTCAGCCCCGACGGCAAGCGCATCGTTTCCGGCGACGATAGTGGGAGAATCACGATATGGGACCGGTCAAGCGGCACTGAACTGATGGTACTCCGTGGGCCTGAAGGTAATGCGGTTGCAGATGCGCGGTTCAGTCCAGACGGCACGCGCATCTTCTCGAGTCAGAGTAAGAAGGGCACGGTCTGGGATGCAACCAACGGGCACGAATTGATGAGCTTTCATGGAGAGGATAGAACCGTAGTACATGCTGCCTTCAGTCCAGATGGCAAGTACATTGCCTCATGGATAGTAAACTATGGGAATGTTGAATTTGATGATAACACCATCAAGCTGCGAGACGCAGTAACTGGCAAGGAAATCAAGACCTTCGGTGGGCATAAGAAAAATTTTAGCGATGTTGTGTTCAGTCCAGATAGCAGGCAACTCGCATCGTGTGAATATAAAGGGACGATCAAAGTGTGGGACGTGGAGACAGGTAAAGAAATCATGACACTGAAGCACAGCGGTCTAACCGGGCCGCTCGCATTTAGCCCTGACGGGGCGCGCATTGCATCGGGAGGCACAGACGGAACGATCAGGCTCTGGGACGCTGAGACGGGTGCAGAAGCGATGACCTTGAAGGGGCATCATCTATGGATTCTATCTTTAACATTCGGTCCTGACAGCAAGCGACTTGTATCGGCAGGCAGGGACCGGATGGTAAAGCTGTGGGATGTATCAACCGGCACGGAAGTCATGAGCATCCGACAGTTTCGTGGTTCGGCAGCGTTTAGTCCGGACGGTAAGACTATCGCCATCGCTGGTGAAAGTGGCATCAGACTGTTAGAATCCGAGGTGCCTGCTGATGGCTATGAATCACGTCGGGCAGGGACAATCGCACAGAGACTTGTAAGTGAGCTACACGAGGAACATGGCTTATATTCCAAAGTGATAGAAAAGCTCAAGTCCGATGAGACGCTCGATGAGTACTTGCGCAAAGTGGCTCTACAGATTGCCAACGCTCGTCTGTGGGAGGACACAGAAAAGACAGAATAATTGAGAAAGACGAGCAAATTGCCGAAGACAAAAGAGGTATATGCCTTTCTGAGCGAAGCGGAAAAACTCTTTGCCGGCGAAAAACAGTAAAAATCCTAAATGTTACTGGAACGAGCCGTTAAATCTATTCTCTCCATTTGCACTGCATCAACGAAACAGACATTCTTCGTAGTCTCATAGTTCACCGGCCCCGGCCAATACAGTAGAGATTATTCTCCGACCGTATGAAAATGTGCTTCTGGGAAACAGCGGGACTGGCGCAGCACTTCTCGTTGAGCTCATTCTCGGCCAGGACTTTAAATTCGCCCCCAGCCTGGACGACCGTAGTCTTGCCTTTCTCGGAGAGGAAATATATCCTGCCATCCGCCCAAATCGGCGAGGCCGAGTATCGGCCTTCCAGGCGCTCTCTCCATATCTCTTCGCGGGTTTCCGCCCTGAGACACTTGGCGACACCGGTCTCGGTGACCAGGAAAAGGAAAGGCCTGACGTAAAGCATTGAAGGTATCTTGGAAACGTCATCCGTGGATTCCCAGGCGATGTGTGTCTTCGTGACATCGCCTTTGCCGCCGGTGCGGACGGCGCGGATTGCCGACTCGCCGAATCCGGAGGTAGTGAAAATCAGGCCATCGCCAATAACGACAGAAGGCACCACGCCCTCACCTGGGCTTGAGACCGTCCAAATTCTCTCGCCGGTCTTGAGATTAAAACCCTGCACGACATCACCCGCTGAGCTGACGAGCTGGTCCCGGCCATTTTCACTCAGGACCTGTGGTGTGATATGTGCGATACGGGAAGAGCCCCGCCGGCCCCTCCACCGCACTTCGCCTGTATTCTTGTCCAGAGCAAGTATCACGGCCTGGTCCCATGGTTTTTGCCATCCGAGTTTCTTGTCCGGACCGCTGCTGCTGCCATCAAAGGGAACGATTAGCAAATCTCTATACAGTATCGGCGAAACTCCCAGCCCGTGTTCACTATAATACTCAAAGTCACGGTAGGTCCAAATTACACTACCTTCCATCGAAACTGCCGCAAGAGTTCCATCAAAGGCCAGTACATATACCCTCTGACCGTCGGTTGCCGGCGTGGGAGAGGCATATGAGTTGAAATTCTGCTTGTGTCCCGGCTTTTGCCGGAGCACTTGTTTGTTCCAAAGGACGGTTCCGGTCAGCCGATCGAGGCACAACAAACGAAATGAGGCGCCTCCGTCCGTTGCGGTTGTCACGAACACGCGTTCATCGAACACGATAGGCGATGACCAGCCTTCGCCCGGAATCGGTCTCTTCCAGACAATGTTGGACGTTTGGCTCCATTCGAGCGGGACATCCTTCTCATTTGATATACCTTGCCGGGTCGGTCCTCGAAAACAGGGCCAGTTCTCGGCCAGAGTTGTGTTAAACGCCATAAGCGCCAAGGTGACTGAGCACCACATGCAAAAAAACTTGTCTCGATAGTTTGTTCTCATAAGCTATGAATCCTCCTGAATAAATTGGGCCAGCAGAACGCGACACTCTAACAGTTTTTCTTCGTTTCCGGAGTTAACTATTAAATCAATATTTCCTGCTTACAACACCTTAATAACATTTCTCAAACTCTTTACTTTGCTATTCTACTAACTTTTCTTACTCGATGCAATTATCCAGCACTTCTGAGCATTGCTCGACCATTCGTATCACTACCTGTTGGTATCAGATATTGATTTATTTGGTTTCTTTATGGCATTGAGCACCTTGCGAGTTTGAGCCGAGTTTGGGTCTATACGTAACGCGGTTTGCAGCTCTTTGACCGCCTCATCTTTGTGTCCCTGCATATTTAGAAACACACCCAGGTTGTGATGCAGATAAAGGTCATCCGGTATGAAAAGCAATCCCTTTCGCGATATTTCTACTGCCTGGTCAATCTTGCCCTGCTGAGACAGCAGCTCTCCAAGAATTTTGTAGGCTTTGCTGTTATTCGGCTGGACTCGAACCGCCATGTAAAAATATTTTATGGCCTCATCGATGCGAGCTTGTGCTTGACATGCCAATCCCAGGCAGTGATATGCATTGGCACTGGTCGGCTTAATTTCTATCACCCTCAGTAGATGTTCGATAGCCTCATTAAAAAGGCCCAGCCTTCCGAGCGATAACGCCAATAGAAGGTGCGGTTTGTAAGAATGCGGTAAAAGTTTCAGTGTAAGACGACACTGCTCGGCTGCGGCCCTCTCGTTTTTAAAACGTACCGATAGTAATTCGGCATACCTCCAACGCAGCCAGAAGTCGGAGGGCTCTTTTTCAAGCAGCCGGATATATTGAGCCGCGGCATTCTTTAGAGTTTCGGGCGTTAAGCCGGCTTCAAGGTCCGCGAGTCTTTGCTCCAATCGGCTCAGGCGTTCGCTATGGTAGAGCTGATTGGTGAACGGCGGCTCCTTTATATAGTAATTAAGGACCTTGTAAATACTATTGTATCGGGCCCAGTCGTTATAGGCTAAAAGCTGGGCGCACTGGGCTGCGGTCAGCAACGAAGGTTCATGTGCCTCTCGAGGTTTTACCCATTTCGGCAGTATTTCTTCCACCTGCTTTAAGACAGTCTTAGCCAGAAGATAGTTGCCATTGAAATTTAAATGTACATGCTCGTAAAGTAGTTCTTCTCCGGGAGTCTTATAAGGGCTGTTTTCTTCGAGCGCTCTGACAATGTCCACGAGGTAAACACCTTCCTTAGCACCGTTACCTGAGACAGCCCGAATAATCTCGTTAATCCGGGTATCAGCACGGAATCGAAGCGTGTCCATCTCACGTGCTTCAATATACCTGTCCCTGGCCCTGTCATATTCACCCATGGCCCAATAACAGCGGCCCAGCCGAAACTGCAGATCAGCGTAACGGTCATCAATCCGGGCGGCGGCCAAATAGTGCTCAATCGCTTCGGCAAACTCACCTGCTGATTCGTGTTCGGCGCCTTGTTTGTAAATATCGTCCCACTTTTTCTTTTCCTCCTCACGAAGCCCAGGCTTGTGAAGGGACGCAAAGGGCGGGCAATCTTTCAGGCTGCTGCCTACAGTGCAAAGAATTATCTTAGCTCCGCTTTCACCGGCAATGCGGCTAATATCTTCGAGGTTTCTCTGGAAGTGTTGATAGACCGTCTCCAAACCGGGGTCGTCGACTCGTACCTGCTTTTTGAGAAACATTTTCATGCCGCGCCAAACCATGGGAACATTTCGTTTTGCGCCTGCTGATTCGGACAGGTTCGTCAGGAGTTGTCCCAGCCTCGTAGCTTTCAAAGCAATACCAATACGGATAAGGGACAAGCTTTTCGATAGAGGGGCAAAGACAGTTCCCGCTCCATATGGTCCCACGACTTCATTGTGGCCGAGATATGCAATGAACAGGTCGGGCTGGTGTTTTGCGAAATCTTTGGTAATTTCGACAACCACATGCGAGTTTATGGCCGGCATTGCAGTGACAATAACCTCGAATGTCACTTTAGGATACGCGCTGCGCAGCATTGTCTGAAGAACTCGTCCAAAACTAAATGCCGCCTCCGGCGTGCCCTGAGCAGCAGAAGCCCCAAGAATAAAGATTCGATAAGTATCGTCCGGCTTGTCCGCTGAGAAGATGAACGGGTCAAATTCCTGGGCAATTTTTCGGGGGAAGAACCGCCAGCCAAATTTTACATTGTCTCCATAAGCATCTATCCCGTTGACCTTACACTTGATGGTTGCGGTTGGAGGATATCCGTAACCAACGATGCGCAGGACAATTTCCAAAAACAAGAAAAATAGAATCGGAATAACCGCAAGGCAGATAACACGAAACATCCACAGACGCCATCCCTTAACTCGTTTTGGCGGCACTCCTTGTTTGTTTCTCTGCTGCTCTTTTTTACTGCCTCCAGGATGTTTGTTGGGCGCTATTTTACGTGAACGGTTCCTCTTCCTGTGCCGTTTCTTGCGCGTTAGCTTGTTGGGGGATGACTTACTGCTGCTATCACTACGCTTGGCGGTCATGGTGCAGCCGTTCTAATAATGACCTTAGACATATCACAAAAAACAATTGTGCTTTTCTTTTATACATATCACAGTAACGACTATAACTCAAGCTCAATCTAAAGCTCATAACATGGGCAGTTGCAAGATTATGGATTGTTGACTTTATCAAAGATTTGATGCAGAATATAGTAAAGAATTGTAAAGATTGTATATTTCGAGAAAAGGGCTACTTATGAGAAGCGTTGGCATTTTTATCTCCATGATACTAACTCTGACCGTAGTCAACGGTACCGAGCGCAGACCTCTCACTCCAAAAAGACAAAATATGAGAAAAGTTCCGTCACAACGAGAGGAGCTGAATCTGAAAGATGTTCCTTTTAAGATAGTGTACGAAACATACCGGGAATCCGAGGGCCGACCAAACTGGGAACTATACATGATGAATGCCGATGGTTCCAATCCGATTAATCTCACTAACACCCCTGATTTGGATGAGATGTATCCCCACGTTTCTCCTGATGGTAAAAAGATTTGTTTCGTTACTGATGAAGGGGAAGGTAGAAGAAAAGTGCGAAATGTTTACTATATGAAGATTGACGGGACCGAGCGTGTCAAAGTCGCCGAAAACGCCCGGCAGCCTTGCTGGAGGTTTGACAGCAAAAAAATCGCTTATTTAAAGGGAGAGTATGAGCGCTATAGTGACAGGCCATACGCAACCTCTGATCTGATAATCTATGACCTTCAGACCGGCCAACACACTCCTCACCCTAATACAAGTTTACATCACATTTACGCTATTTGCTGGTCACCCGACGGCAATTGGTTCGTTGCCGCAGTACAGGGAGGTATGGAATACAGCGATGCTATCCTGGCTTTTGAAGCCAATGGGACAAAGTTGTTCGACCTGGGATGGTGGGGAGTTAAGGGCTGTCGACCGGACTTTAATCTTTACGGCACAAAAATGGTGTGGGGGGAGACCGACTGGAATCTATGCGTTGGCGATATCGACCTGACGGGCCTTACACCCCGCGTAACTAATATCCAGGATGTTGTCCAATGCCTGCGTAAGTCTAAAGTTTATCATGTTGACTTCTCCCCAGATGGACGGTACATCGCTTTCAGCTATGGCCCTTTCGGGGGAGCACAACAGGTTGGCGGTAAGGCGAGAGGCTGGGATATCTGTGTGGGTGATATGTCCGGCAAGTGGGTAAAAATCACGACTGACGGGAACCACAACAAGGAACCCGATTGGGTGCCGCTTCCATCGATAGGCCGGTAAGCAAAGGTGATAATATGACAATGAAACATTATGCAGTTTTTACTCTTGCGTTGAGTTTGCTTGTAGTGAATGAAGCTGTTTGCAGCACAAGGACGCAAGGTGACCCAAAGCTTCAACAAATACCTTCACCAAAATCTGAGCTTAACCTTAAAGAAATTCCCTTTAAGATAGTTTACGAAACCTATCGTAAGACCAACGGTAAGGAGAGCTGGGAACTATACTTGATAAATGCGGATGGCTCCAATCCTGTTAACCTGACCAACACCTCTGATGTGGATGAGATGTATCCTCACTCTTCTGGTGACGGTACAAAAATCTGTTTTGTTGCCGATGAGCTCGTGGGAAAGGAAAAGATTCGAAATGTTTATTATATGAACATTGATGGGACCGGACGAGTCAAGGTTGCTGAAAATGCTCGACAGCCCTGCTGGAGTCCCGATAGCAAAACTATCGCTTATTTAAAAGGAGAATTTACCCGTTACACCATTAAAGACTATGCCACCAGGGGGATTTTCTTTTACGATATAGATGCGCGCAAACACAGAGAACATCAAAATAAAGGTTTGAATCATCTTTATAATATTTGCTGGTCACCGGACGGTAATTGGTTTCTTGCTACGGTACACGGAGGGATGGGTTTCAAGCACGCCAACCTGGCTATCGAAGCTCACGGAACCGGAGTCTTTGATTTAACAAAATACAAAGTTACAGGTTGCAGGCCTGATTTTAGCTTCGATGGCAAGAGGATAACGTGGGGATTAACCGATTGGGATTTATGCACGGGTGATATTGACTTGTACGCCCCCGAACCCAGAGTAACGAATGTTAAACGTGTCATAAATTGTCGAAAAGAGTTCGAGGTTTATCATTCTGAATTTTCACCTGATGGTAAATACCTCGCTTTTAGCCATGGGCCCAAGGCGAATGAGATGGTGGGCGGCAAAGCACCAGGCTGGAATATCTGCATCAGCGATATGACAAGCAAATGGGTAGAAATCACCAGCGACGGGAACCATAACAAAGAGCCTGATTGGGTGCCGATTACAACAATAAACCGTTGAGACCAAAGAATCGTTTTACCTTTAGTCACAAATGAGCAGAAAAATAGGAATATAGTCAATGACCATGCTGTCCAGAAATCTGATGATTAAAGCCGTTTGTCTGCTGCTGGTATGGGCAATTGTCCCGGGCTGCCGCCGTGCTGAGGAAACCGCTGGTATGCCGGAAGTCATAAAAACAAAGACGGGTATTGAGATGGTGAAAATTCCCGGAGGCTGGTTCGATATGGGAAGCAATAGCGACTCACAGGACGAGTCGCCGGTGCATAAGGTATGGGTTAGCTCATTTTGGATGGACAGATTCGAAGTAATTCAAGAGCAGTTCAAAAAGTATCAGCTCCCCGACCCCTCTCATTTCAAAAATCCGAAGAATCCCTTAGAGCAGATAAACTGGACCGATGCAGCTCTGTATTGCAACGACCGTTCACGAGCAGAGGACCTTGAGCCTTGCTACGATGAGGAAACCTGGGAATGCAACTTCCAGGCAAACGGATACAGACTTCCGACAGAAGCAGAATGGGAATATGCCTGTCGGGCGGGCACCGGCACAGAGTTCAGCTTTGGTAACGATGTGCGGAAGCTGAAAACCTTCACCTGGTTTGCCGAAAACTCATCCGGAAAGACACATCCTGTTGGACAGAAGAAACCCAATCCCTGGGGGCTTTATGATATGTATGGAAATGTGTCAGAATGGTGCAATGATTTTTATTCAGAGAATTATTACAAGCATAGCCCGGAAAAAGACCCGAAGGGGCCAGATAAAGGTGAGGAAAAAGTCTTGAGAGGCGGCGCATGGAACTCCAGCGCCGGGAGCTGCCGGTCAACATATCGCACGAGCGATCCTTCCATTGATGATACCTGTCTTGCGAGTGACGCTATAGGATTTCGCTGCGTAAGGGGTACTCCGATTGGCGGAAAACCAAATGCACATCCCAACACATCTACGGGAGAAGATATGACAAAGGAGAATTCAAACCCAAAAGCTTCAAAGACAGGATTCGTGTATGACGATATTTACCTCGAGCACAAAACAACTATAGGCCATCCGGAGACACCTCAGAGGCTGGTCGCGATAGTAAATAGGTTGAAGACAAAGGGATTATACTCTCAATTATTCAAGCTCTCACCGAAGCATGTCTCTTCTGAATGGCTTACTGCGGTTCACACACCCGAATATGTAGAGCGAGCCAAAGAAAGTTGTGAGGGCAGCGTGGGATATCTGGATTCAATGGATGTTCCGATATCGTCGGAGTCCTATGAGGTAGCGCTGGTAGCCGCAGGAGGAGTATTGTGTGCTATCGATGCAGTGATGGAAAAGAAAGTTACGAACGCCTTTTGTGCGGTACGTCCACCGGGCCACCATGCACTAAAGAATATGGCAAAGGGATTCTGCATCTTTAACAATATTGCTATCGGCACCCGCTACGTTCAAAAGAAACACAGCCTAACAAAAATACTCATTGTGGATTGGGATGTACACCACGGCAACGGTACTCAGGCAGAGTTTTATGATGACCCCTCGGTACTGTACTTTAGTGTTCACCAGTACCCGTTCTATCCGGGTACCGGAAGCGAAGCAGAAATGGGCATCGGAAAAGGTTTGAATTACAACATTAACGTTCCCCTTCCGGCCGGTTCCGGGGATGCCGACTATTTGAGGGTCTTCAAAGAAAAACTTGAGCCCGCGGCCCTTGCCTTTTCCCCGGACTTCGTGCTAATATCTGCGGGATTTGATGCCCATAAGGATGACCTGCTCGGTAGCATGAAGGTCACCGCTCAGGGATTTGCAGAGCTGACGCAGATCGTCAAGGCCATAGCAGAGAAGTGCTGTGAAGGTCGTCTCGTCTCCGTTCTCGAAGGAGGGTATCATCCGGACGGTCTGGCTGCATCGGTAGAGGCACACATTCAGGTCTTGATGAGATAAAGGGGCGCAAGGAATGTTATTTCATACCTGGCCGTTTGCACTATTTTTCATTATTGTTTACCCCGCCTACCTGGCCCTCAAAAACACCAAGCTCAGAGTTCCCTGGCTTTTGGCTGCTTCATATTTCTTCTACGCCTGCTTTAACCCGCTATATTTGATTCTAATTTCGTACTCGACACTGCTGGACTACACCGTCGTTATGAAAATGGCCAAAAGCGCAAGGCGGAAGATGTGGCTCTCCATAAGCATTGTAAATAATCTCGTGCTGCTTGGCTTTTTCAAATATGGTGGATTCGTAACCGATAATTTAAACCTTCTATTGTCCTCGTTAGGGATTACATATTTCCTCCCCGCCCCCGGTATAATTTTACCCGTTGGTATATCGTTCTATATCTTCCAGTCGATGAGCTACACCATAGATTACTATCGTGGTAATATAGAGAGGGAGATGAGCTTCATAAGATATGCCACTTTTGTCTCACTCTTCCCTCGGCTGGTTGCCGGGCCAATCGAAAGAGCAAAAAACTTACTCCCTCAGCTGCATAAACCACCCAGAGTCTCCATACAGGACGTAGCGGACGGCCTTTCCCTTTTTGTTGTCGGCTTTTTCAAGAAAGTCGCCCTGGCAGACTATATGGCTCTTTACGTTGACAGGGTGTATGACGCTCCTGAGCAGTTTCAGGCGCCTGCTTTGGTCCTGGCCACTTTTTTGTTTTCCTGGCAGATATATTTCGACTTCAGCGGCTATACGGATATGGCACGGGGCGTGGCGCGAATGATGGGCTTGAGCTTAATGCTTAACTTCAACAATCCTTATTTAGCAACAGGCCTCGGCGACTTCTGGTCAAGATGGCACATCAGCCTTTCTTCCTGGTTCAAAGACTACGTCTATATTCCTCTGGGAGGCAACCGCAAGGGCAAGTTTAACACATACAGAAATATGTTTCTGACTATGGTGATTTCGGGATTGTGGCATGGTGCGGCCTGGACATTTGTTATCTGGGGTGCAGTGCATGCGCTCGGGCGTTTTTGTACCCGGGAATTGGAAAGAACCTCGTTCTACAAAGAAAGGGTGCCGAAAGTAGTGAAACAACTGCTCGTGTTTGTCTTTGTCAGCTTTGCGTGGATTTTCTTCCGAGCCGAAACAATAAGCGACGCATGGGTTATTGTAACAAGAATATTCGGCTCCGGACTTGCAAATCCTTATTGTCCATTGCTGGCTTTGGCCCTGATTTTTGCTGTGTGGCTCTATCAGTTTGCTTATGAATCCAGGCTTAAGTGGGTCCTTGAACTAAGATACGTTCGCGTAGGAATTGTTCTTTTGGTGATTATCTACCTAACTGTTTTTGCTCCGGCAAGTGAGAAGGCGTTCATCTACTTACAGTTCTGAACAATTATGTGGAATCCGGAGCTGATAGAAGAAGGAAAAGGTAATGCAGAAAAAAGACATACTGGATGCTCGATGCTCGATGCTCGATACTCGTAGAAGCAGAAAATCGAGAATCGGGGATGTCCCTTTCGGTTCCAACTGTGTGCGATTATCCGGATACGAATGGATTTTCGTTGGAATTGTTGCCTTGGCTTTATTTTGTTTCGTGCCCACACTTTGGGAACGGCTGGAGAAATCTGAGCCTGCACCCGACTATCGCTTGCCTTACGAGTTAGGCAACGACTATTGGTTGTACAGCCGCTACTGCCGATGGGCCACTTCAAAGTACGAAACACTTGTAATTGGAGATTCAGTGATTTGGGGCCATTTCGTGTCCAAATATGACACATTGCCCGACTATCTCAATCGAATTGCAGGCCGTGACCAGTTCGCCAATTTGGGTGTGGATGGTATCCACCCCGTGGCATTGGCGGGTTTGCTGAAATACTATGGTCACGACATCTCAAACAAGAAGGTCGTTCTTCATTTTAATCCTTTATGGATGAGCTCAAGGAAACACGATTTGCAAACCGAAAAAGAATTTCGTTTCAATCATCCCAGGCTGGTACCGCAGTTTATTCCAAATATTCCCTGCTACAAGGACCCGTATTCCAGGAGGATTTCCGCTCTCGTAGAACGCTACGTGCCTTTTTTAAGCTGGACATCCCATTTGAAGATTACCTATTTCGAGAGCATGGACCTGCCCAGATGGACAATGGAGCACCCATATGAGAATCCGGCTAATGCCGTCACCTTCGAGCTTCCTGCCTTTGCCAACAATAGTCGGAACGAACATATTTCCTGGACAGAGAAGGGGACATCCAAAGCAGATTTTCAATGGGTTGAGCTTGAAACCTCACTGCAGTGGAACTTTTTCCAGCGGTCGGTTAAGCTGCTAAAGGAAAGAGGCAACAGCGTATTCGTCCTCGTCGGCCCATTTAACGAGCACATGCTCAAGGGCGAGAGCATCGAGATTTATCGAAAGATGAAAAGTAAGATTGAAGACTGGCTGCAACAAAATAATATTGCCTACTATATGCCTGCGACTTTACCCAGCGAGTTGTATGTTGATGCCAGTCACCCGATGAGTGAAGGATATGCCATGCTTGCGAAACAGCTCTTTGAAAATGAGTCTTTCAAAACCAGCATCCTCGCTCCGTCGCTGAAGCCTCGGAGCGTAGGCGACTATTCCAGCGGCGATTTTGCCTCATCTGATGCGGTTACGCACGCTCCTTACAGGCGTGCTAAGATGGACTTTTCTCGCTGAAGCAGCACTTATCTGTGTGACTTTTTAGTGCCTGTCTCTACAGAACGGGCCACCCGGAAACCTATAAAATCCATTTCAGGCAGCCACCAAATGCTCTTGGGTATCTGGGGGTCTCCCGAACGCCACCACTCTTCCTCAAAGGCCCTGGCCGCACAGCTCAGTGCCTCCACAGAGCTGCTATAATCGCCGCCGCGAGCTACATGTACCTTGCCAGTGTTTGGTCCCTTCGGGTTAGCTGCCGGGCTTTTCTTGGCAGCTTCCTTGTAAGCCGTGGGACTGTAGAAATCGTAAACCCACTCGCGAACATTGCCTGACATATCATAGAGACCCCAGGCATTAGGCTTTTTCTTGCCTACGGGATTGGTCTCACTATCGGCATTTGCTTCATACCAGGCAAAATCCTTGAGCCCGCCTGGGTCGTTCCCAATGCTAAAGACGTTTGTATTTCCTGCACGGCAGGCGTATTCCCATTCGGCCTCTGTCGGCAGACGATATTTTTTGCCGGTTTTCTTTGAAAGCCATTTGCAAAAGGTCATGGCATTATGCCAGGTCATCCCCATGGCCGGGTGCTTTTCACTATAACCCATCGTCATGTCTCCGTAGACAGGTGTGGGGCCGGTGATAATGTCGACATTGCTGTCTGCCTGCTCTGTGTTCTTTTTTGACTCCTGCACGGTAACGAAGTCTTTCTTGGCGCTGACCGTTTCCTGATAATAGGCCATAAAAAGCGCAATAGTAGTCTCGATTTTACAGAGGTAGAATTTATCAAGTTGGACTTCATGTTGTGGCCCTTCATCATCTTTGCGACCAGCTTCACCCGCGGGGCTGCCCATTTGAAAAGTGCCAGCGGGGATGAGTATCATCTCGAAAGAGATCTTTTCGCCGGTTTCCGTAGTTATTGTCTCGGTATATCTCTTCGGGGGTTCATTCTGGGAGGCTGCAGTGTCCGTCATCATTATGACGGCGAGCAGGCTCGTTAGGGCAACAACGTGAATCAATGTACGACTCATACTCATCTTCTATCTCCTCAAAACATATACAAAAAGGGCAAAGTATCATTAGGGAAATTACATTCGTGGGATTCTCTGCTTTTGACAACCCCATTCTTTGCTATTATAACTTTTTTCAGACTTTCGCTCAAATCATGCTTGTAAAACCCGGTTTGGGTACAGGATAGCTGCCATGGGCACCGGCCTTAACAGGCGGCTCCATATCGTCGCGACAATCCTCCGGCCTGGGCGGGTAATAGAAATCGGACTGGTTTATCTGCTCCCAGGTAACCTCTTTACCGGTGTAACACGAGATTTGTCCCATCACGCCGACCATTGTGCTTCGGGCCATGTAGTTGCCGTTGTTGACAGGATTGCCGGAGCGAATTGCAGCAAAGAGTACATCATGCTCTCTCTGATAAGGGTCGCATCTGCCTTTCCAGCGCCAGTTTGTTTCGCCCCAGATTCGGCACTGCTTAATGTCCGCCTTGCCTTTACTGCCAAACACAATGCTGGAATCTTCGTTGTAGCACCCTTTCGTAGTGCGGCAGAAGGCATAAATGCGCACACCATTGTCGCATTCGTAAACCACCGAATGGTGGTCGAATACATCACCATAGATAGGCTCTATCATCGAAGAGCGCCCGCCCAAGCCGTGGCACTTCACGGGGACCTGATTGTGCATCGCCCAACTGGCGCGGTCCAGGTTGTGCACCAGTGATTGGGGGACGTCGTCTCCGGAGAGCCAGCGGAAATGGTATTGAGTGCTACATTGCCATTGGAGCTCCGTTAGTCCTGGCTTGCGGTCTATTATCACATATGGGGCGCGGAGAAAGTTCTCTTCAATGGAGACTATGTCACCGATGACGCCGTCGTGGATTCGCTGGACGGTTTCGGCGTAGCCGGTGTGATATCTGCTGTGCAGGCCGGAAACAATACATAAATCCTTCTGCTTTGCCAGGTCGGCCGCCTGTTGCATAAGCTTGACCCCGGCCGGGTCGATGCCGTGCGGTTTCTCTACAAAAACGTGCTTTCCGGCCTGAATCGCGGTCATAGAATGGAGCGGGTGGAACTTGGCCGCGTTGGCAATCAGAACCACATCCGACGACTCAATCACGTGCTTGTAGCCGTCGAAGCCAGCAAAACAATGAGCGTCGTCCACGGTGACCTGATTCCCTTTTTGCTCTTTTAAAATTCTGCGCTTCTCTTTGACACGGTCCATAAAGATGTCACACATCGCAACCAGCCGGGCGCCGGAGTCCGCTGTTAGCGCCTGAGCGGCAGCACCCGTGCAACGTCCTCCGCAACCTACCATGCCTACGCGAATGGTGTCACTGCCGGCGGCAAATACGCTATGACTGATGCCCAGTGCGCCCGACACTGCCACGGTCGAAGCTTTCAAAAAGTCACGCCGTGTTGTACCGGCGCCTTTGTCCGATTGATTTGCTCGTGCCATACTACCTCCTTTTCCTTTCTGTCCTTGTCAGACTGAGTCACTAATAATTCGTATCATTCTTCTTGAGATCGCGTAGATTACACCTGACCAACGACGCCCAGCAGTCGACATGTCAACAAACAAGCCAAGGTCCTGAGCCATCGAATAACCAACCGCTGGTCCCGGTGAAACCGGGACCAGCGGAAAATCATGCATTGTAATTCTGTCTAAACTAAATCTTAGTATTCCCTGTCCTTGAGGATACCCGGCTGCGGGACGGGATATTTGCCATCGGGACCAAGCAGCAGGGGTGCTGGGCCGTCATTTGTCAACTTGTCCACATCAGGAGCGAACTCATGCTCGCAGTTTAGTATCTGGTCGTAAGTAATGATTTGGCCCGTGTGGGCAGCCATTCGGCCCATAGAACTTATCATACTTGAGATGGCGCCCCGCTCAACCTCATTGTACGGTATGTCGTTACGAATAGCGTCTATAAGGTCGTCCCACTCAAGCTGGTACGGATTTGGCTCAGGCTGCGGGAATCGCCATATCAGGTTCTCTATAGTCATGTTATGGCCTTTGTAGGTCCTGACCTTGCCCGGGTAATGGCTGTTCGTCGAGATGACGGCTGTACCTTTCGTACCGAGGGCATAGCTGGAGAATCCACCTTTACAACCGTCCATGGCCCGACCATAGTAAAAGAGCTTGGTGCCGTCCGGATAAGTGTATTCGATCGAGTAGTTGTCGAAATTCTGATCCAGTGAGTCTCCACGGTAGTGTCGGCCACCCGTAGCATGAGCTTCGATCGGCCAGGCACCTCTCATCCATGAACACTCGTCTATCTGGTGAATATAGTAATCGCTGTACATACCGCCGCTGGCCCACAGGAATGCGTGGAACCGCTGAATCTGGTACAGCACCTCGCTAATTCTGCCGGGCTTAGGTCCGGCGGTTGATGCGCGTCCGGCCATCCGGTAAGCCCGCATCGCGATGATATTGCCTATCTCGCCGTCGTTAATGCGGCGTTTCAACTCCTGCCGGCCCCTGCAATGGCGGATCATAAGGCCCACACCCACCTTGAGGTTCTTCCTCACGGACTGTTCAGCAAGTTTCAGCATCCTGCGAGTTGTCGGGCCGTCCACCGTGACCGGCTTTTCCATGAAGACGTTGAGGCCCTTCTGGATGGCATACTTAAAGTGCACCCAGCGAAATGCCGGGGGTGTCGCGAATATCGCCACATCGCCTTTGTCAAGACAGTCCATTGCTTTTTTGTAACCATCGAAGCCGACGAACCGACGATCCCTGGGCACATCCACCTGGTCAGCATGCTGTTTATTCAAGCTCTTGTAACTGCGGGCAACACGGTTCTCGAAGACGTCGGCCATGGCAACCAGCTTGATGGGGCCGTTTTTGACAGACAGAGCGTTAGATGCTGCTCCCGTGCCCCGGCCACCGCAGCCGATCAACGCAACCTTGATGGTGTTATTACCGGCAGCGTAAACGTTCGGAGCAATCCCCGCCGCCAGTGCCGAGGTCGCGGCGATTCGACCGGTGGTTTTCAAAAACTCTCGACGCGATGTGTTCTTTCTCGTAATTTCACTCATAATGGGTCTTCTCCTAATAAATGGTGTTTAATTCAAATGCTACATTTTTTCAGGAAGTTACTAATTACCTTTGACCCATTATCTTCATGGCCCTGCATTTTGCAAGCTTTTTTTCACGTCAGCAATTGGCCGTTCAGGAATGCGAAATCAAAAGAGCAAAATGACAAAATCTTAAAACCCAGCTCAAAAAAAGCTTGATTTTATTGCGAATGGCTAATAGCATACCAAAAACAGCGATCGAAGGCGATATCTGCTCGGCAACGCTCGAAAATCTGCTAATGTAATTTCCAACGGCGGTATATCGAGCGACCAATGTTTGGTGACTTTTATCTGGTTAAGTATTTGTTACAAGGAGTTGTAATGGCTTCTATTATTGTAATGTCTGGAAAAAACAAAGGCGACTATTACCCCCTTGGTCGACGAACAACTGTCATCGGTAGAGATGAGGCACTTTTAATTCAGATCCTTGATGATGGAGTCTCCCGAAAACACGTGCAGATCCATTTCGATAAAAACACTGGGAAATATTATGCTCTCGACATGAAGAGCAAAAACGGTGTATTTATCAACAACAGAAAAATCGACGATGAGACAACATTGATGGACGGGGACCAGATTCGTTTAGGGCAGACCGTCCTCTTTTTCACGCAAAAAGACTTCCCTAACCGTGAAGATGCGATGTCCCACTTCAAGAAAGTTGGTCAGCGGGTAAATATAACTAAAACCATTGAGGGGCCGGAATAGTTTCGTCTTTGCCTTATCTGGTCACATCTCTATCACTACAACACAGTCCGCCTCAGATGAGATGGTCAGTTCGCAGGTATAACAACGCGGAACCCAACGTCACAGGCCTGGGCCTTGAATTCTCTATTAATGAACTGATTACAAATTTACTCTTTAACTCAGTCAAATATACTCCTGAAAACAAATCTGTGCACCATGAAGCTAAAAGCCATGATGATTCTGTCCAGATAGAGATTGCCGACACGGGAATAGGTATACCTGCGAATGAGCTTGGAAACGTATTTGAGGAGTTTTTCAGAGCCCGCAACGCCAAGAAGAGGGAAAAAGACGGTACAGGCCTTGGCCTTTCGGAAATTGGCCCATTCCCTTCGATTACACTCAGGGTAAACTCACTGCGCTCAGGACAAAGTTTGATTGGGTTTGAAATTGGCTTTAATTGGGTTTGTTTGGGTTTGATAGGCGTTGAAATTGGCTTTAATTGGCTTAAATTGGGTTTGAATTGGGTTTGATTGGGTTTGTTTTTTCCGGAGCCTGAGGCGGTTTCATTATTATATACCTTTATATAATAGTTACTTACGTTCATTCGGGCATCCTGGAAATTGGGTTTGTTTTGCATAAAATGATCTGATTTGTAGAGAGTTCTCGACAGATGTAGAGGTGCCTTATAGGCACGTAAATAACTGGATTCTCGATGCTGGATAATCGATTCTTGTGAGTGGCTCATTAGTTAATCTGGGCAATATGGTTAATTAGGATAATTTGCCCCGCACCAATTAGTCGTGAGCTAAGCTCAATTGGTGCGGGATCTGCGCTGCGCTACGAGATCCCCGACTACGACATTCGAGGACAAGTTTAGAGTTTGACTTCTTTTTGCCGGAGGCGAAAAAGTAGCCCCCGGCAGAAAAGCAAGTAAGCACACACTGGGGGTAAACTCAGGGAGTAAAAAAACACTCCCTCTATAATTAGAGCTACCTGCACTTTTGATGCGAAAAAAGTCCTCAAATATCGATTAGTGATTCTCGTAACTCGATTTGGGAAAGTAAGTTAAAAATTTTTTGAAAATTTTGATTTTTGTTCTTAGGTATCAGCGTTTTTGATTGAAAACTGGGGGAATTTTTACCTATTTTAAACCACGGATTACACTGATTACACGGATTATGTTTTAGCCAGCTTGGTGTTCTCGGCAAGCTCTGTTCTGAAAGCGAGCTTTCGCCACAAAGACTTGCTTTCGTCCACAAGGCCATCGAAACGGCCTTTTTCAGAAGCTGGCTAAGAACGGTTCTTGTTAGACGCGGATTAGCACGGATTTATCAAGTGAGAAGACGGATGCTCGTTAGTGAGGAGTGAGCTAAAGTGAACTAAAGTGCCTAAAGTTGGATTCTTGAGTGGATTAGAGATTAGAGATTAGAGATTGGCTTCTGCGGTTTACCGGCAATAGAATGCAACTTAGATGCAATTAGTTTGTCGAATTGCCCAAAATTAAGTTATGAGCCAAGGATTAAAACGGTTGAGTAAAGCGTTTCCTAAGTAAGAAAGAAACCACCTATTTATTCGCAATTTTTCACTTGAAAGAGCAATAATTTGATTGTATTTTGTGTGAGTACAACAGCGGCGGGGATTTCTCTGAATGACGAGAAGTTCGGGATGTTATACGGAAACCATATATACATAGTTAGGCCTTTAAATCAAAAGGAAGTAAAGTTATGTATACAGAAGAAGTGGTCTTTACCAATGGTGACATCAAGCTTGCTGGCACCTTAACTCTTCCTGACAAGAAAGGCAGGCATCCCGCTATTGTAATGAAAACTGGAAGTGGTCCTCTAAATCGAGATGAAGAGTATTTAGGATTTAAACCCTTTAAGATAATAGCAAATCATTTTACTCAACATGGAATTGCTACTTTGCGTTATGACTCAAGGGGAGTGGGTGGCTCAACAGGCAATGTGTGGCTTTCTACGTTTCCTGACTTTGCAAATGATGTGATGGCTGCTATTAATTACTTAAAGAATCGTAGCGAAATAAACTCAAGTCAAATAGGTTTGTGCGGACATAGTGAAGGGGGATTTATTGCGCCCTTATGTGCATCTAATTCAGACGATGTGGCATTTATAATCTTAATTTCAGGCGGTGGTCATTCAGGGGAGAAGTCATTTCTTGCACAGAATGAATTAATTATGAAGGCTGATGGGGAATCGGAAGATAAAATAAATGATATACTAAAATCTCAAAAAAAGCTGTTTTCTCTAATACTTGAAGGGGCTAAGGAGACAGAAATAGAATCAATTCTCATTGATATAACAAAAAAATCAATGAATATAAAAAGAAATGATGAGAATGCGGGCAAGGGAGATTTAGATAATACTATTAAAAATCAAGTTGCTTGTCAATTGACACAATTTAATAGTCCCTGGTTCAAATATTTTCTAAACTATGATGCAATACCGATATTAGAAAGAGTAAGATGTCCTGTATTAATGCTATTTGGTGAATTAGATTTACAAGTCCCTGCTGAGCTAAACAAAGATATAATGGAAGATGCATTAAAAAGAGGAGGTAATCAAAATTATACATCAAAAATATTCCCAAAAGCAAATCATTTATACCAGCGTGCGAAAACTGGTAGTCCTGCAGAATATGGTAATTTAGATAAAAGGTTTGTCTCTGGATTTTTAGATTTTATGACAAATTGGATACTCAAGCGCGTAAACATTGTTACTTAATGAGATCATATATTAGTCAAAAGTATCAGGCCTAACAAGGCAATTAAGCAGACAAAAGCGCAATGTTTTCAATTAGTTACGTTCATCTTGCTAATCACTTTTTTATTAAATTTAATAGTCTGTACGCCTAAGCCCTTTTGCGGCTTATCGCCAGCGTTAGGTTTTGCAAACTTATTGGTTAGATTGTGGTGAACTACACGTAAAATGACCGGATCAAAGTAAATTTGGAGGAATACTTATAAAAGCAATTGTATACACAAAATCAGGCCCGCCGGACGTACTTGAACTTAAAGAGGTGGAAAAGCCTGTTCCCAGGGACAATGAAGTATTGGTAAAAGTACACGCGTCAACGGTAACGATTGGGGACGCGATCATTCGCAAGATCCCCCGTCTGATCCTGCTTCCGGTGGGACTATTGTTCGGTTTTAAAAGTAAAAAGATAACCGGTCATGAGTTTGCCGGTGTTGTTGAGGCTACGGGCAAGGAGGTGAAACTGTTCAAGGAAGGCGATGAGGTTTATGGTACTACCACCGGTTTGAGTGGTGGCGGTAATGCCGAGTATGTGTGCGTGCCGGAGGAGTGGAAGATGGGGGTAGTGGCAAAAAAGCCGGCTGCCATGACCTTTGAGGAAGCCGCGGCCGTTCCCATCGGGGGAATGACCGCGTTGCAGATCCTGAAGAAAGGGAATATCCGGCCGGGGCAAAAAGTCCTTGTCTACGGCGCTTCCGGATCGGTAGGTACGTATGCTGTTCAACTGGCCCGGTATTACGGGGCGGAAGTTACCGGGGTCTGCAGTAGCACGAATTTAGAATTGGTGAAATCTCTGGGAGCCGATAAGGTAATTGATTACACTAAAGAGGATTTTACCCTGAACGGTGAGAAGTATGATGTGATATTTGATGCGGTGCGCAAGATCAGGTCCTCACGCTGTAAAGGCTCGCTTAAGGAAAGCGGGTGCTTCCTTTCCTCCAGATCCCCCACAAAAGAACTGACTGAATACCTGGAATCCCTTACAGAGCTTATTGAGGAGAGAAAAATAAAGTCGGTCATCGACAGGCACTATCCGTTGGAACAGACTGCCGAGGCTCACAGGTATGTCGAAAAAGGACACAAAAAGGGAAATGTAGTAATAACTTTGGAACATAACAATGAGTATTGAAGTATTGGGAATTTCCGGGAGTCCTATAGAGAACAGTAACACGGACCGACTTATTCAAGCCGTGTTGGATGCAACCGAACTAAAATGCGAATTTGTGAAACTGAGCCGAATTAACATCAGACCTTGCCTTGCCTGTAAACAGTGTGTTCCGGACAACATCTGCAAAGTTAAGGATGATTTTCCGGAACTTGCAAAAACAATCAAGAAGGCCAAGGCATTGATTATTGGTGCATATACTCCGTATAAACAGATAGACGGCTTCACAAAAGCGCTTCTCGAGAGATTCTGGTCGCTGAGACATGTGACCAACCTGCTCAGGGGCAAGCTGTGTGCAACGGTTCTAACCTACCTGAGTCCCGATTCGGCGGATAATGTGAATCAATCATTGGCCATACAGTTGAAGGAAATGGAGCGTATGGAGCTTATTGGGCAAGTGATGGTTAAGGGCAACATTCCCTGCTTGACCTGTGGCGTAGGAGATGAATGTGAGATGAGTGGACTAAGAAAACGTTACGGACCGGATGCCAGGTCATCCGATTACACATACTCACGGGTCGAGGATCAGAAAGAAGTATGGGAAGAAGCAATGAGAATCGGTCGTCTAATCGGTGAACGCGTACGAACAAATAATCGGGGCTAAAACTCCGTATAACCATCGCATGAACTCGGACGTGTCTTCCGCTGCGCTACAGTCACGCCGGTTATGCGGAGCGTTACGCTCGGTTCAACGAAATTCAATAGAATGCACGAAGTTCCCTGCTGATTAGGGGTGAGAAAAAGCACACTTTGCCAGAACAGTATGAATCGGCTCTGGCTCTGAGCGGCGGTCATTTCCGACTTGATTTTCTATGTAATTTATCCTATAATAACAAGAAAGATTTACTTACTTTTGTCCTCTCAGGGCCCCCATAGTTGAAAAGTACCGAATAGCTATAAACAGATTAAGAAGGAGACATAAAATACTTAGTTTTATGAAAAGTCTATCGTCTAAATTGGTCTTATACTTATTGCTGGCGGGTATTATGCCGGCGCTCTGCCCGGCGGGTGAATTGAACGGGGTACCTTTGGTAATCAACGAGCTCCTGGCATCCAATAGCAGTTGTAACACAGATCCGCAGGGCCAATATGATGACTGGATTGAGCTCTATAACTACGGCACCGATGCTATCGATGCAGGTGGTATGTACTTAACAGACAATCTATTAGTTCCGACCAAGTGGCAAATTCACGTTGGCAATCCGGCCGAGACTATCATCCCCGCAGGGAGCTATCTGTTGATATGGGCCGACAACGATACGGCTGAGGCCGGCCTTCATGCGAATTTCAAACTCAGTGCAGATGGTGAAGAGATTGGACTGTTCGACTCCGATGGGGAGATTCTGATTGACAGTATTATTTTTCCCGCTCAGACTGCCGATATCTCATTCGGTCGCTATCCCGATGCAAATGACGAGCTCCGTTTTTTTAGTTCCCCCAGCCCGGGAAGGCAAAATGATGGCGCGTATTTAGGCCAGGTCGCCGAGGCGAAATTCAGCCACAACCGTGGTTTCTACGATACACCTTTCTCTGTTACAATCGCCACTGAAACCAAAGATGCCGTAATATATTATACCGTCGATGGCTCTGAGCCGTATAAATTATCTGGCCGAGCATTAGGTGGCATGGTGTATACAGAACCTGTCCTTATTAACAAGACCACATGTTTGAGAGCAAAGGCAATCAAACCCGGCTGGTTGCCTACAAATACAGATACTCACACGTATATTTTCCTCGATGACGTAATTAGGCTGAGCCATCGTCAGGCAACATTAGCCGGCTACCCGGATAAGTGGTGGGGGGAGTTGCCGGCAGATTATGGAATGGACCCGGATGTGTACAATGATCCTGACTATAGGGATTTGATGGACGATGCGCTGCTGTCAATACCCACTGTTTCGCTCGTGACGGATAAAAACAACCTTTTTAGCCATAATGATGATCCCCAGTATGGCGGTATTTATATCTACACCGGTCATTCGATTACCGGGGGTCGCGGATGGGAACGGCCGGTTTCAGCCGAGCTCTTTACTGAAGATGGTCAAAAAGAATTCCAGGCCAACTGCGGCCTGCGGATTCAGGGTGGTGAAAGTCGAAGGCCAAATAAATGCCCCAAACACTCGTTTAGTCTTCGATTCAGGGACGAGTACGGACCAGGTAAACTGAACTTTGAGCTGTTTGACGATTGGCCTGTGGATTCTTTCGATACGATTCAGCTTCGCGGCGGTTTCAACAATACCTGGACACACTGGGCTTCTGATCAGCGAGCACGCACTCAGTATATACGTGACCAGTGGATGCGCGACTGTCTTACTGAAATGGGCCACCGGGATGCCGGCCAGGGCTTTTTCGTGCACCTGTATTTGAACGGCATATATTGGGGCCTGTACAACCTGCATGAACGGCCCATCGCCTCACACTACGCCGCCTATAACGGCGGTGATGAAGAGAGCATAGACGCTATAAACGGCGACCCACAAAGAGGGGGCAGGGTATCAGACGGCACCGTAAGCGAGTGGGCCCAGCTCAAAAGCGTTGCTGCAGGTCGCAACTGGGAGCGGATTTGCGAAGTTCTTGACGTTGATAATTTCATCGACTGGGTGCTCATTAACAGATTGGCCGGTAATAATGATCTAAAGTATGACACTAACTGGCGGGCGGCGGGCGGCGGTGCTCAGCAAAGACCCTGGCGCTTCTACAGCTGGGACGCAGAACATGTGCTCGAAGGTATTAGCGAGCAAATAACCGAGCTGCGTGATTTGGATCCTACGAGCCTGCTGAGCTATCTTGATGATATCGAGGAGTTCCGTATTCGCTTTGGGGACCGCGTTCACAAACACCTTTTCAATAACGGTGTCCTGACATCCCAGAGAAATATTCAACGCTGGCTCAAACGCACTGATGAGCTGAACCTGGCCATTATCGCCGAGTCCGCCCGGTGGGGTGATTATCGAAGAGACGTACATTCATACAGCTCAGGACCTTACTACTTATACACGAGAAATGATTTCTGGATTCCCGAGAAAAACCGGTTAATCAACAATTACTTTCCTCGCAGAACCGACATCACAATTAATCAGCTCCGTTCTCGTGGCCTGTACCCAGACATAGATGCACCCCAATTTCGTATCAATGGCTCGTATAAGCATGGTGGCCAGATTACTCCCAACGCTCGGTTAACAATGAGTGCAACAGGCACGATATGGTATACGCTCGATGGTACTGACCCCCGCCTGCCTGGCGGAGCCGTCAACCATTCCCGTGCAAAGGTATACTCCGGTCCTATCACGTTGGCCCTGAGCACGCATGTCAAGACGCGTGTTTTAAGCGGCAGCACATGGAGCGCCCTCAATGAAGCGATCTTCGCCGTGGGCCCGGTAGCAAATGACATGCGTATCACCGAGATTATGTATCATCCGAACGACCCGAACACCGAGTACGTTGAACTGAAAAACATCGGAACCGAAAAAATTAACCTGAATCTCGTTAAGTTCACCGACGGAATCGATTTTAACTTCCCGAACGTGGAAGTGTCACCTGGAGAATTTGTTGTAGTTGTCCAGGACCGCAATGCCTTCGAAGCCCGGTATGGAACAGCTATGAAAATAGCCGGCGAATACTCCGGCAGATTAAACAATGCAGGAGAGCGAATCAGGCTACAAGATGCTATCGGCCGAATGATTCTGGACTTTGACTACAAAGACGGCTGGCGCTCTATTACAGATGGTGAAGGTTACTCTCTAACTGTAATCGACCCGACTAAAACTGACTTATACAGTTGGAACGAGAAAGACTCCTGGCGTGCAAGTGCACATCTCGGCGGTTCGCCGGGTACGGATGACAGCGGCCTTGTCCCCAACCCCGGTGCAGTGGTTATTAACGAGGTGTTGGCTCATTCACACGCCGGAGCTTCGGACTGGATTGAGCTGCATAATACTACTGACACTGCAATAGACGTTGGCGGCTGGTTCCTCAGTGACAGTGGTTCTAATCCGACCGAATACCAGATTGCCGCTGGTACAAGGATTGCTCCGTATGGATATATTGTTTTTTATGAAGACCTGCATTTCAATAATCCGAGTGACCCGGGTTGTTATCAGCCATTTGCATTGAGCGAGAATGGCGAAGAATTGTATCTGTCCTCAGTGAAAGGTAGTCTTTTAACCGGCTACCGCGAGGTCGAGGATTTCGGCGCTTCGGAAACAGGTGTATCATTTGGACGTTATTACAAGCCCAGTACAGGCAATTTTAACTTTGTTCCGATGTCCGAGAATACTCCGGGTTCTGCTAATACTTATCCGAAGGTCGGCCCGATAGTCATCACTGAGATTATGTACAACCCGGATTGGCCTGACGGCGGTTCATATACTAATGACCAGTATGAATACATCGAACTGTACAACATCAGCGCCGAGCCGGTGACCTTATATGATTATGAGAAAGCTCAGCCGTGGAAATTCACCGATGGTATTGACTTTACATTCCCGGAAGATATGCCTGTTACGATACCTGCCGGCGGATATTTGTTATTGGTTAAGGAGCCGGAGGCGTTTGCCTGGCGGTATCCGGCTG
>JBGVTO010000007.1:0-7424 GCA_041862635.1 Phycisphaerae bacterium
TTCACTTGGCATTTCTCCTCTTATTCGGTGGTTTCAATTTTGGGTTCGTGTGTTATCTTTTTCAGACTGCTCATTGCCTTGGTCACCAGTGTAATAGCTACACCAAGAAGCAGGAGCGACGTAACAATCAATGGGATGTTTTTGGCAGCTAAGTTCCTATAAGCCAGGAAGACCAAAGCGGTTAAAGTGACACAGAACATAAAATACATAGGATACTTTATAAACTTGTTGCCTGTTCCAAGCTTCGCCAGCCAAAGGGTAACAGCCAGCAGTGTCAACGATGCAAGCAGCTGGTTGGCCGAGCCAAAGAGAGGCCACAGGGCGGCCCGCGTACCAGTGAAAGTAAAGAGCATGGCCACGGCAATCGTGACTACAGTGCCCACGTAACGGTTTTTGCTCAATACCGTCTGGGTGCCTGTGCCTTCAAAAAATTCTTGGAACATGAACCGCCCAAGACGCGTGGCCGTATCCAGCGTTGTCAGAGCAAATGCTGAAATGGCAAGTGCAGCGAAGGTGACCCCTGCTTTTTCAGGGATACCCAAATGAGAAACAAAACTACCAATGCCCGAAGAAAAGACGGCAATGGGCCCTCCCTCACCTATGAGGTTTGTATAATCGCTTTGAAGAATTGTCGTGGCCGTGATAAGTGCTATCACTCCCAGTAAACCCTCGATGAGCATGCTTCCATACGCAATCGGTTTGGCATCGGTTTCTTTATTAAGCTGCTTTGCAGTAGTGCCCGCTGAGACAAGGGAATGAAATCCTGAAATGGCCCCGCAGGCAACCGTCACAAAAAGAATTGGGAACAGAAAGCCCATGCCCTCGACATTAAAGGTGGTGAAAGCTGGTGACATTATTTTGGGATTGGCAGCGAAAATTCCCACAACGCCCGCTATCATAATCGCATACAATAAAAACGAGCACAGGTAGTCCCTTGGCTGTAAAAGGAACCAGACGGGAGCAACTGCCGCAAAGAATACATAGACAAAAAGAGCCACCTTCCACGTGTTGTAGGACAGCAGGATCGGGAAGCACAGTCCAACTGCAATACAGCCTGCCAGCAGGCCCACGCCGATAATGGATGATAACCATAGTGGTGTCTTGTATCGGTATATACTCAGTCCAAAGAGAATCGCAACGATAATAAACAAAAAGGACGCCGTGGCCGTGGCCGGTTCTTTCACAAAGACATCGGCTACTGCGTGTGCGAATACCGCTATCAACAGGACCACCAGGAACCATGCGAAGGCCAGAAACAGGCGTTTGCCGGCCTTGCCTACATGCTCTTCAATCACTCCTCCAATAGTTTTTCCGCCGTGCCGGACAGATGCCACCAGGGCGGAAAAGTCATGAGCTCCGCCTAAAAATATACTGCCAATCAGAATCCATAAAAGCACAGGAATCCATCCAAACACAGCCGCGATAATCGGCCCAATAATAGGTGCAGCCCCTGCAATGGAGGCAAAATGGTGCCCCATAAGAACAGGCGCCTTGGTTGGAACATAGTCCACATCATCACGCTTTGTATGGGCTGGAGTCTTGCGGTTAGGGTCCAGGCCATATTTCCGCGTTACGAATCGGCCATATAGCAAATAACCAATCGACAGGGAAACGATTGCAACAATCATTAATACTGAAGCAGACATAGACTATTCCTTAAATTAAGTTGAATTTCCCATTTACTTGATAGTCAAGGTTACCTTTCCCAGCGCCCCACAGTCCCCTTCAAAAACACCCTTTATCTCGTTGCCTTTAACTTTATAGGCTGGGGCTGCGGTACCGCATAGCACCACCATACCGGGCTCCAGAATGTGTCCGGACCTGGTAAGATTATTGGCACACCATAGCAGGGAATTCCATGGGCTGCCCATGACGTCTCGTGCCGGGCTTTCCCTGATTTTTTCACCATTTCTGACTAAAGATAAATTGATGGAATCGATATCAACTTTGCCTGGCTCAATCGCCGGACCTAAAACAAATACATGTGCACCCGTACCGATGGCAATCATATCCTGAGGAGTGGGCTTTGCCTGGTCCGAGGTATACGGAAAATTGCCAGCATCGAATGCAGGATGCACCCACTTGACATGGGACTTCAGAGCGGCAACGTCTTTGATAGGCTTATAAATACGTTTACCGAGAGTAAAGGCGACTTCCGTCTCAAGCATGATTTCATTGAATGTCTCAACCGACAGCGTAGAGCCGCTGGGCAATCGCTGCGTCATGAAAAAGGGCCCCCTCGCCGGCTCATCCATGCCGAACTGCTTTTGTGCGGCCTTGCTCGCATAAGCGACCTTATAACCGCAGACAGGTCCCAATATCCTGGTGACTTCCCGTGCCATTAAGTCCTGAATGTGATAGGCCTTTACCATAGAGAAGGAACCATACTTCTGAGTCGGAGGGGGAATCTGAATCTGACGTTGACGTCCGTCAAGCATCTGCTTTATCATTGCTTCGACATCAAGTGTCTCCTTACTTTGTGTAGGCTGAATCACTATCAGAGCATTTACTATCACCGGCAGGATAATAAATACAAAAAGTGTTCTCCTTTGTTTCATGCTGACACCTCTCTTTCTTTGATAAGATAATGCTTCTGATAACTAACTGATTACTGTTGAGCACAAAAAACTTGCGCACATTGTAAATCATATACATAGCTTCTACAATAGATTTACCCTACACAATCGTTGTGGAATTGCTTATAATCACTACGGGTGTCATTGTATGCTGAAAGGAGAATTCATGAATATGGAATGCCTGAATGTCTCTGGCGGAATTGGAAGGAGAATCTTCGCGGTCCTGTTCCTTTTCTCTTTTGCGGCTTCTGAGCTGCATGCTGCATCGATTACCCTTTTGTTCGATGACAAGAGCTCTCAGGCCGTGTTTGCCTCTAAAGACATTCAAACGGCGTTAAAGGCGAAAGGACATAGTGTAAGGCAGTCTCGTCTGGCACAACTCGGCCGGGTTACTGAAGGTGTGCGCATCGTTCTTTCTTTACGCTCAGATACGGATGTCACGCGCCGGATGCTGTCGGAAGGAGCAAGCCCTCCGGGGACATTAAGAAGCGAGGGCTATAGTATCCGCACCAGCTCCAAAGCCGGGCGAACCACTTACTGGGCTGTCGGCGCCGACGCGGCCGGTGTGATGTATGGGGGGCTGGAGCTGGCTGAAGTCATTCGATTGGATGGCCTTGACGGCATTAAAGACATCGACCACAATCCTTACATGGCCATGCGCGGCACGAAATTCAACATTCCCTTGGATGTGCGCACGCCCAGCTACACTGATGTCTGTGATGCTGCGCAGAAAAACATTATCGAGATGTGGAGCTTTGATTTTTGGAGAGAGTATATCGATAATCTGGCACGTTACCGATACAACTTTATTTCTTTGTGGAACCTCCATCCCTTCCCTTCCCTGGTTAAAGTTCCGGAATATCCTGATGTGGCACTGGATGATGTGAAACGTTCAACAGTTCAATGGAAGGAATACTATCCGGGCAACGGGACAGGTTTTCAAAGTCCTGAGATTATGAATAACCTTGAGACATTGAAGAAGATAACCATCGAGGAGAAGATTGATTTCTGGCGCAAGGTAATGCGTTACGGCAGGGACCGCAATATCGATTTCTATTTTGTTACCTGGAACATCTTTGACTATAGCATCGACGGAAAATATGGCATTACCGACAATATCAACAACGAAACCACCATTGACTATTTCCGCAAAAGCGTGAAGCAGATGTTCCTTACCTATCCGCTCTTAGCGGGCATCGGCCTGACCACAGGCGAAAACATGCCTAAAGCAACTTTCCAGCAAAAAGAGGACTGGGCGTTCAAGACCTATGCCCAGGGTGTGCTCGATGTGGTAAAGGACCAGCCGGGGCGCAAAATAACTTTCATCCACCGTCAGCACCAGACCGGCGCTAAGGATATAGCCAGACGGTTCGCGCCTTTAATCGAGCACAAGGACATTGAGTTTATCTTCAGCTTCAAATATGCCAAAGCGCATGTGTACAGTTCGACCACGCAGCCTTATCACCCCGGTTTTGTCAAAGATATCCAGGAGGAAGGCGACCTCAAAACAATCTGGACACTGCGAAACGATGACGTGTACCACTTCCGCTGGGGTGCCCCCGATTTCGTCCGCGAGTTTATACAAAACATTCCCTATGACGTGTCCAGAGGTTTCTATCTGGGCTCAGACCAGTACGTCTGGGGACGTGAGTTTTTGAGCACCGAGCCTGAGACACCGCGGCAAATCGAAATCGTGAAGCACTGGTACCATTGGATGATATGGGGCCGTCTCGGTTATGACCCGAATCTGAGTAATGAGCGTTTTATCAAGATAATCCGGCAGCGGTATCCCAATATTTCCGGTCATGATTTATTCACCGCCTGGCAGCAAGCGTCCATGGTATATCCCAAGACCACCGGCTTTCACTGGGGGTCACTGGATTTTCAGTGGTACATCGAGGCCTGCAGGAGCCGACCGGGCCCGGCCAAAACGCCAACCGGCTTTCATGATATCAACCGCTTTATCTCTCTGCCGCCTCACGGAGGGACAGACTATGTTTCCATCCCTGATTACGTTGACGGCTTTATCACGGGCCAAGAGGTCTCAGGTACCACGCCAGTCGATGTATCCAATCAAATTCACGGTCACGCAGATAAGGCTCTGCGGATTCTGGACGGGCTGGCCCATGGGGGCGACAAAGAGCTGCGATTGACACTGGGAGACATCAGGGCGATGGCTTATATGGGTAAATACTACGCGCACAAGATACGCGGCGCCACGGAGCTCGCACTCTTCCACAAAACCGAAAAACAAAGGAATCGCAATACCGCTATCCGGGAGCTGACCAAGGCGGCACAGTACTGGCGCCTTTATGCTTCCACTGCACTGTGTCAATATAAAAACCCTTTGTGGACGAACCGTGTAGGCTATTGCGATTGGCGGGACTTAATGAAAGAAGTATTGAACGATATCAAAACTGCTGGTGGTAGTGTAAGTTTATCGTCAATGTCTCCCACATCAGGCGGCACTATATTAGAGGCTGAGACTGCCATCTCTAACGGCTCTCGAAAGGCGGCCGGTATCAGCGGATACACGGGAACTGGCTATCTCGATTTCAATAGTACAGCGGATGATAGCTGGGTGGAATGGACATTCGATGCGCATCAAGCAGGGACTTATATCCTGGAGATACGCTATGCCTTGGAGCAAGGCCGGTATCCGGCCAGGATGACAGTCAATGGAAAAACCGTAGGGGATATCGTCTTATGGACCACGGGTGGAAAATCCACGTGGGCCTGGGACAGAAAGGCAGTCGTGCTCCGGAAGGGAACAAATACTATCAGGCTCACACTTGGAGACACGCCACTCATCGATCATTTAAATGTGCTCTACGGTGGTCCTGTTTCGGACCCTTAAATCTGGAATTTAATTTGGAAAGTGTATCTGGCTAAAAGAAGAACTTTAAGGCTTCTGCAAAACTCATTATTACAAACTAAAGGAGACCGATATGATAAGATGGATTCGGGCGTTTATTCTGCCAATGGTCGTGTGTTCGTTTTGGACTTCAGCTTGGGCCGGTCAAACGGGTATAAACAAGTGGTGGCTTCAGCCACAGCGTATGCTCCAGACGAACTTGCGTGAAATCGACGCCACTATGAATATTGAAAAGTACGTGCAGGAGGTCAAAGACTTTGGGGCCAATGTGGTCTTATTCAACGTTGGGGGCATTGTCGCCAACTATCCTACGGACCTGGAGAATCACTGGCGTAACACCTTCATGGAGGGAGATTTTCTTGGTACTGTGCTGAATCGCTTTCACAAGGAAGGCATTCGTGTCATCGGCCGTTTCGATTTCAGTAAAATCAACGAAACGTTCGCAGCCAAACACCCCGATTGGCTCTACATCAGTGAAAGGGGTAAGAACGTCAACTACAACGGTCAGATCCATACATGTGTCAGCGGCGGTTATCAGCAGGAGTATATGTTCAAAATTCTGGGCGAAGCCCTCGACCGGTATCCGTTGGATGGTGTGTTCTTCAATATGATTGGCTACACAACCGGCGACTACAGCGGGAACTATCATGGCTTGTGTCAATGCGATAACTGCAAACGGCTGTTCAGGGAATTCGCTAATATGGAGCTGCCGCGGACGGCGAACAGGAACAGCCCTGCGTACAAAAAGTATGGTGAGTTTACTCGAATGATGACTGACAGGCAATTTAGACGTGTCAACGAGTTTCTCAAGGCTAAACGACCGGACCTGGCGATTTGCACCTATACATCGGCTGGCGTGGATGTCATTCGGAAGGAGTCAAATCAGCCTTTAGGCCAGGGGCCTTATCATGATACCGAGTTGGCAAAGTGGACGCTGCTAACCTGTGGTGAACGGCAGCTTGCATGTGCCGCCGTCCATTTCATACGTATTCCTTATCGCCACACTGCGGTCTCTCCCTACTTAACGACCCGACGGCTGTGGCAGCAGATGGTCAATGGTGCCTGGCTGGATTTCTACTGTATTGGCCCCTTGCAAAGGCAAGAGGACCGCACAGGATTGGACTTAGCTGCCGGTATCTACAATTTCCATAAGGACAACGAACAGTGGTTAGTCCCCACGAAATCCGCTGCTGAGATTGCATTGATTCGACGTGGTGATGATGAATGCGAAGGTCTGATGCAGATTCTCTATGAGAATCAGGTGCCATTTGCGTTTACGCAAATCAATTCCGAGCAGTTGGCCGATTATTCCTTGGTAATTGTGCCGGATGCAGGTCAGCTTGATTCGGACCAGTGCAAAGTACTGGACATGTATGTGAAAAACGGTGGTAAGCTCCTAACCACTAAGAAGGTCCCTGAGGCGCTTCGGTGCATTGGCCCAGTGACGCTTGAATCAACGCGCCCCAAAGAAAAGGGCTCCTACATCCGGATTCGTCCGAAAGACCGCGAGCGCTTCGACCGTCCTCTTTTGGACAAACTTGATCTTGTCTTTCTCAGTGGGTCTTTCAATGTGTATAAAACGGAAGGTGACGTTGAAGGGCTGTTAAGATTGATCCCGCAGGATATGTTTGGTCCACCGGAGAAGTGCTACTATCGGAAAGTATCCGATTATCCTGCTTTGATTTATAATAAGTATGGCAGAGGTGCGGTTGCATGTTTCACATTTGATATTGGCACACATTACCAAACACAGTGCCATCAAGGTCACGCCAACCTGGTTATGGGCGCTATCGACAATGTACTCGGCCTCGAGCGCCGGTTGGAGGTCAAGACGTCGCCGCTTGTGGAAGTAATCCACCGGACCTCACGGGATGGCACGTTCGAGTGGGTCGGCCTGTTTAATCATTCGGGACAGCTCAATAATGCCCTGCACGCCCCCATCCCTGTTGACGACATCCAAATAAGCATCACAC
>JBGVTO010000008.1:0-25333 GCA_041862635.1 Phycisphaerae bacterium
TTTCCAGGTCAACTGTGGGATTCGCATTCATGGCGGTTATTTTCGGCAGCACAATGCAACAAAAAAGCACTCATTACGTCTTTTGTTTAAGGGGATTTACGGGCCGACCAAGCTGCAATTTCCACTGTTTGGCAAGGACGCTGCCGATAGCTTTGAGACGATTGTTCTCCGCGCAGGTGCCAACGACGGTTATTCATGGAATGCCGCCGGTTACACTGAGCAGTACACACGTGATGAGTTCGGCCGGAGCTTGCAGCGAGCTACAGGAAACGCCGCTGCGCACGGGACCTTTGTTCATCTCTATATAAACGGGATTTACTGGGGGCTGTACAATCCCGTTGAGCGGCCGGACAATGCCTTTTCCGCCGGCTATTATGGCGGCGGCAAGGACGATTGGGACGCTATTCATGACAACTCGGCTAACAATGGGGACATGACGGCCTGGAACCAGATGATTGCGAAGTGCCGACAGGCCGCGAATTCCGACGAAGCGTACCAGGAGCTTCAGGGCAACAATCCCGATGGTACGCCGAATCCCGCATACCCAAATCTGCTTGATGTTACAAACTATATTGACTACCTTATAGTCAACCTCTGGGGAGGCAACTGGGACTGGCCCTGGAAAAACTGGTGGGCCGGTCGTGAGTGGTCGGAGAACAGTACAGGCTTCAAGTTCTACTGCTGGGACTACGAAAATACCATTGGGAACAACCTGGACCGCTCGCCTCTTAACAAGAACGCCCTGAACAATAATTTTTCCCAGGCGGGGCTGCCGCATCAATCCCTTAAGCAGAATGCCGAATACCGACTGCTTTTTGCCGACCGCGTGCATAAATTCTTTTTCAATGGAGGAATCCTGACACCGGAATCCCTTGTCGCCCGTTATGCGAACCTGGCGGCCGGTGTGGAAAGGGCCATCGTTGCCGAGTCCGCGCGCTGGGGTGACCAACATCGCCATCCACCATTAACGTTGGAGGAATGGTACGACCGCGATTCGAACTACAACGATGGGCGAGCCGGGCGGGACTGGATTCTGAAATACTATCTTCCTCAGCGGTCTGATATTGTCCTGAAGCAGTTTCGTAATGCCGGCCTCTATCCCGATGTGGAAGCGCCGGTCTTTCGTATTAACGGCTCATATCAGCACGGAGGACATATCTCGAAGGACAATTTGTTCTCGATGACCGCCGCCGCGGGCATGATATGGTACACACTTGACGGCTCCGACCCGCGCACGCCGGGGACATCGGACGGCAGCATTAGTACCACCCTCGTGGCTGAGAACGCTGCCAAACGCGTGCTCGTCCCAACCGGCAACATCAACAACAGTTGGAAGGGGGGTGGGGCCTTCAACGACTCGGCCTGGAGGCCCTGTAGAGGTAGTCCCGGCGGGGTCGGTTACGAGGCAGGCTCCGGTTACCAAAACTATATCAGCCTTGATGTCAAAGACCAGATGTACAACGGCAATACCACCTGTTACATCCGCATCCCCTTTACCGTTAACACCAATGACCTCGCTGGTTTCGACTTTATGACGCTCAAAATGCGGTACGACGACGGATTTATCGCCTACCTCAACGGCACCGAGGTAGCAAGACGCAATTTCACCGGAACGCCGGCGTGGAATTCCAATGCCTCTGCCCAGAACTCCGATTCTTCGGCCGTAGTGTTCGAGGATTTCAATCTCTCATCACATCTGAACGTCCTGCGTCGGGGTGAGAATATACTGGCCGTTCATGGTCTAAATCAAAGGCCCAGCAGTAGTGACTTTTTAATCTCGGCGGAACTGACTGTCGCAGAAAGCGTCACTGTCAACGACCTCGGGATCTCGCCTGACGCACTTCAATATACCGGACTGTTCACTTTAGACAAAAGCACCCACGTCAAGTCACGTCTATTGCACGGCAGTACCTGGAGTGCCCTTAACGAGGCTACCTTTGCCGTAGGTCCCGTTGCAGATAACCTGCGTATTACAGAGATTATGTATCATCCCCAGGAGACTGGTCACCCGGATGAGCCAAACTCCGAATTCATTGAACTGAAGAATATCGGAACGGAAACATTAAATTTGGACCTGGTAAGCTTTACGAACGGTATCGATTTTACCTTCCCGAGTCTGGAGCTTGCAGCGGGCGAATACATCCTTGTTGTCAAAGACATAAGTGCATTTACAGCTCGGTACGGCATCGACTTCAATATAGCCGGCCAGTACTCCGGCAGTCTCGACAATCGTGGTGAAAGGATTGAGCTGATAGATGCAGCCGGTGGAACTATTCACGATTTTGAGTACAAGAACGCCTGGTATGACATTACCAATGGCCTTGGTTTCTCCCTGTCTGCAAAAGACCCGACCAGCACCGACCCGGACGACTGGGGTAGCAAGAGCGGCTGGTGTCCAAGCGCCGGTGTCGGTGGCTCGCCCGGCTGGGATGATACCGGTGATGTCCCCAGACTCGGCGATGTGGTAATTAACGAATTGTTAGCTAATTCGCTCGCCGGCACCGGGGACTGGATAGAGCTGCACAACACCACCGATACACCAATCGACATCGGCGGCTGGTTCCTCAGCGATAGTAAGAATAACTTTATGAAATATGAGATTGCTGCAGGAACAACGATTGAATCCTACGGCTACATTGTTTTTTATGAAGACCTGAATTTCGGCAATCCGAGCGATGAGGGCTGTATCGTACCCTTTGCTCTGAGTAAGAACGGCGAAACCTTGTATCTGCACTCGGGTCAGGATGCGGATACGCACGCTTCTTATAGGCGTGGCGTATTGACAGGATACAGCGAGCAGGAGAAATTTGGCACTTCGGAAACCGGCACAGCCTTCGGCCGTTATCGCAAAAGTACCGGTACATATAACTTTGTGGCAATGAGCCGGAACACTCCCGGTTGGGCTAATGCCTATCCAAAGTTTGGCCCGATAGTAATCAGCGAGATTATGTACTATCCCGATACCGAAGCGGACGCCGAATATATCGAACTATACAATATGAGCGGTTCGCCGGTTACATTGGCCGAGTATGACAACGAGCAATCCATCTATATCCCCTGGCGGTTCACTGGCAGCGATGGCATCAGTTTCGATTTCCCGCTCGGAACCACGATGACCGCCGGTGAGTATTTGCTGTTAGTCAAGAACAAGGATGCATTTAATTCGCGCTACCCGGCTGTTCCAACTGGAGTCCAGATATTTGAATGGGGCCCCGGCAGGTTGGACAACGGCGGTGAGAAAGTCGAGCTCTCTAAACCGGGCGACGAGGTCGAAGGCACGCGTTATTATATTCGTGTGGATCGCATTAATTACAGCGATGGCTCGCATCCCGTTGGCCAGGACACCTGGCTGAGTCAGCCGGATGGATGGGGAGCATCATTGAGCCGACTCTGGCCACAGTATTACGGCAATGACCCCAACAATTGGACCGCAGCCTATCTTCCAACCCCCGGCCAATAGATTCTCAGAGATTTTTATACGAATTCTTTCTTAACCCAAGTTCGCCAGTTATGAGGTGATTTTTCACCTATGGGCACAGTAGAGGGCTTTTTGTACAAAAGTCTATACTACATTTCGACGGGTGGCAGCCTCAAGCGAGCCCCGAAAAATCGGGGCGAGCTTGGGGATGACCAGAGGAATAATCAGACCTGCTCCGGTACAACGAATGGTTTGCGGTAGTCCCTTGTCAAAAGTTTGTTCGCGCGCTTTGAGAACTTACCGAAGAACCTTTCTTTGCTCGAATTCATCGTTAAGCTCCTGTCATTGTAACTTATACACTACCAGCGCAAAGGCACAAACTCAGCCAAAAACCAAGTGAAACAGCAGCTGCAATCCCCGCTGGCAATCTTCCATTTTGTAAGATTTTCGGTGCTTGTAGAATCCCCGCACAAAGATAGATGATTATATCCCCGTTTGTTTCTAAAACAGAAGACTTTTATAGTTTACGCTCTGCCAAGAGTCTTTAGGTATCTCTTTGACTTGCGAAGTCCCATTCTGGAGGCCTTCTTTTTTACCGCATCGTTCGGCCTTCCAAGCTTTGCAGCTATTTCGGCAGTGGGATTGTTCGGGAAAAGTTTCTTGAGCAGAGTCAGCTCACTCCTCGACCATAAACCCTTTTTGAGCTTCTTTTTTATCTTCTTTTTCTTGGCCATTATGTGACTCCTTTTACATTAACCGGACTTATGGCTTGTAACCCGCTTCGGAGCATTATAATGAGTGACGCGGTAACAATCAAACAATTTTTATTTTCAAGTCAAAAAAATAAGAGCTTATCCGAATAACCGGGTCGTTATGAGGCCGAGCGAAAAGTCCGAGGCCAAGGCGGCAAGCCAAAAATGCTCGGAGGCGTGGTTTTCTCCACGTTGAGAACATTTTTGGCCGACAACGCAGGCATCGGGCTTTGCAGCCGGCCGCAATAGAGCGGGTTATTGGGATAAGCTCTAAGTCTTCGGCGGTCAATTTTGCGTGCGTGTTTGACAGGTAGGTGACGCGCAGAAGCCACGTCAATTCAAGGTCAACCTATGGCCGGATTCTATCATTTTACTCTGTAAGACCAATAGTCCTATGCCTAATTGTGGGTCGGCATCTATTGTTTCCCGGCTCCTCCCGCACCAATTGGGCGTGAGCTTACTCGTCTCTGTGAAGTGCTTCGCCGAAGCAGGAAGCTCAATTGGTTCGGGATGGACCTTACGAGTGTTGTTTCGGTGGTCTTTTATAACTGATTCATTCGCCCTTTGCATGTAGGTCATCTTCCGCAGTTCGTCACTTCGTAGTTTCACATTAACATCCGGCAAAAGACCCCAATTTTCGCTGCCCGGCTCTCCATCCTCGTCCCGGCTTTTTATCCTTTGGCCTGACGGTAAATAATAATGCGCTGTTGTGTATTTTAGTGTTGCACCCCCGCCGAGATGGCTCACTATTGATTGCACGCTGCCCTTGCCATAGCTTCTTTCACCGACAATAGTCGCCCTGTTATGCTTTGGTTCCTGCAGTACCCCCGCCAAAATTTCTGAAGAGCTCGCTGAAGAACGGTCTATGAGTACGACCATCGGGTAGTCAGGATGAGTTTTTTCCTTGTGCGCCGAAATATAAGTCGGCATCCCACATCGTGGTTGTATTCTCGCTATCAATCCTTCTTCTATGAACCTGTCTGCTATTTCGATTGCACTGTTCAAAAGCCCGCCCGGATTGGAGCGCAGGTCAAGAATCAATCCCTTTAAGCCCTGCGCTTCGAGCTGAGCAAGTATTTTATCGAAATCGCCGACTGTTCCGGAATTAAAGCCGCTGATGCGAATGTAACCAATTTTGTTCCGAGCATCAATCATATACCGCCATCCACCCGTTTCGCTCCTTTGCCAGCCGCGGACTGAAGGAACAACTATGTTGCTTCTGCGTAAGGTAATATCCCTGTCTTTATGTTCGCCCTGGCGTTGAATCGTCAGAGTCACTTTTGTGCCTTCCGGACCGGCAATTCTCTGAGCAACACAGTCAGGAGGCATCTCGCTTGTCTGGACGCCATCTACCGCCTTTATTACATCCCCAGCCTCAAGGCCGGAATGGTATGCCGGCGTATCAGGTAATACGCTTAGCACCTTCGCAGACTCCTGCTTTTTCGAGAACCTTATGCCAATCCCTGTAAACTGATTGGTTATTGATTTTTTAAAATTCTGTGCCTGGCTGGGCCAGCAAATAACAGTGTAAGGATCAAGTGCAGACAACGCTCCCTTCGCAAACTGTGTAATCAGCAGCTCCGGCGGCAGACTTTCCCCTCCAAAGGGCAATTCGCTCAGTGCTAAAACTCGGTCAAAAACATCTATGATCTCATCCTTCTTCATAGCTGCCGGTGATTGGCTCACTTCATCCAATATCGCTGTTAGGCTTCTCTGTACAACTTTATATTGAGTATCTCGTATCTTATACCTCATTTTAAGATGTGAATTGCTCATCACTTCCGCTAACAATTTGCAGCGATTGACAGCTTTGATTGTCATCCTGCGATAATCAACAATGTTAACGTAACTGGAATCCAGATAGTCCACGGCGTTAATTAACATTTGTTTTTCTATGCCTGCATAACGCTCTTGGCAGCTTTGGCATGGGCTGTCTTGAAGGGATGCCAAAATATCGGCCTTGGCCAGAAGCTGTTTAGCATAATCCGAGCACTTCTTGTCGTCTTTATACATCTGCTTCAGCTTGCTATAGCATATTTTGTACGCATCGAGCCATTTACCTTTTGACTCGAATTCGGCAGCGATGTGTTTGGCTTGCCGAACGGTTTGCCTGACAAGAATATCATTGAGCAAAGCCTGTTCCTGCTTTTTGCTGGAATACTCTAATGCCTTCGATGTCACTTCTAAAACTTTACTGACGTCATTAATGTCTTTTGGAAAACCCTTCTGTCGAAGTTTTTCAAGCTCATCTTTCCGCTCTCGATAGGCAACATTTTGGGACGCCTTTCGCCGGGCCTTTATGGCCATATACTCATCAATAATTGTCTCAAGCTGCCTGAGACCTTTGCTCTTAACAGCAGCCGATTTGCGAACAATCTGTCGGGCACTTTCGAAATCGCCTCTGCGAATCTCCTTGCAGACCGAGTCAATCGCTAATGCTGCTGCGGGCGACTCGCCCATAACATGAGCAGCCCCGATAAATCGGGGCTTAGGTGGCGCGCTCCCGGCAGCTATGTTGGTGTGTGCGCACAAGGCCGCGAAGAGCACAATCAACACGCCTGTAAGAAGCGTGCTTGTCAGCATTGGCCAACCTGCTGAGTGACCTTGACACGGCTGGAAGGAAGACGACCTATAATGTTTATCGTGGTCAGGACCCGACATAAAGACCTCCTACCTGGATGAAAGATTAAGCTCCTAAGATGACTATCGGTATATGCCAGGCCTGAAAATAGTACTTTTTATACTGCAATCCCGGAAAGGACACTGGCACCTGAAATTATGGAAATTAGAGAAGGGCGGATGCTCTATTTTACGTGAGCGATAAAGGAAAGGTCCGAGAATGTTAAACAAGGAATACAAAATAGCTACTTCAGACCTTCGAGTATTTTATTGCAAAAAAGACATCTGTGTAATTTGTCGTTACCGGGATTGGTTATTATGTTTTATGTAGTCAAAAACCGTTTTTTTCCTGACGGCTATTCAATTATGGGACGGAAATAGAGACATAGCAAATGACTTACAAGAACCAAACAGATTTTAAAGCTCTTGAAGGAAAAGCTCGTTTCCTTGTACTCACATTTAGCTGTTTAGCACTGCTTATAGGGAGCGCGGCCGGGGGAGAACCACAGCAGGCAAAAAAAAGTCTTTCGTGCAAGACACTGAGAACAATGGCAAGAGTATATATGGCCTATGGAGAATACACAAAGGCACAACCGCTGGCGGAGCGGGCATTAACTCTGGCAAAAAGAAATTGCGTGGACGATTCCGAGCTTGCCATGTGCCTGATTGATTTGGCGACACTTTATAAGAATCAAAACAATCTGCTCGATGCTGAAAAGATGTGCAAGCTGGGTCTGAAACTACAGAAAAAAGCTCTTTATGAAAAGCATCCTTACGTGGCTTACACATTCAGAACTTTAGGGGCAATCTACCAGGAGCAGGGCAAGTATGACAAAGCCGGTTCCGCTTTGGAAGAAGCAATGGCTATTATGCTCGACAGTCATACTGAAAATGACAGGGCATTAGTCCCATTCTGGGTGGATATTGCCGGCCTTCTCGTTGCAAAGCGTGATTTCGAAGAAGCCGAAAGGTACTATCACAGGGCAATGGCCTTAATCAACATCAGCTACGGGCCGGAACACCTTTACACGGCAAATGTCCTTGGTAGTGTAGCAAGACTTTATACGCTACAGGGAAGGTACGATGAAGCAGAAGAGCTGATTGACCGTACAGTGGCAACACAAGAAAAAATTTACGGTCCTGACAACCACCTTATAGCCCCGAGCTGGTTGACCAAAGCAAGAGTGTGTCAGGCAAAGGGCAACTACGTCCGTTCGGAGAAATTGATTGAAAAGGCGCTGTCCGCAGTTAGAAAAACCGGCAACACGGCCATATACACAAAGCTCGAACAACGTGCAGAAGAAATCCGTGCAGGCAGCCGGACCACATCCGGCCCGGTCGCAAAGGCCGTAGGTAGTTAAATTACCACCCTCAAGATAGACCGTAAAAAATAAGCCCGCCCCTTTTGGGGACAGGCTTATTTGGTTAAACAATCAATAATCTGTTGCTTCTAATTCACATTATCATTCGCCGAAAGTTTCGCCACTTTCCAGACGTGTTGCAATAAATGCGGCGATGTTGCTGTTATCGCTATCCGTTATGCCTGTGCCGTATTTTTCCATGACAAAGGCGACAGAATCACCGTCACCTACCGGCGAACCCATTTCAGCATCCAGAACAGCGATATATCGAACGAAAGCATCGATGTAATCTATGGCTGTAGCATACTGCGTGCCATCGTTGACGCGTCCTGCGAATGCTGTAACAATCGAGGCAGCCACTTCCGGCGTGAACGCCACATTAGCCGGTGCCAGCTCGTTAAATACCTGATTCAACGCAGCCATCCCGGACCCGTCTTCATCGCTCAATATTTCCGCAGCGTTAAGGAGCCTTGCGCAGCTATCGCAAGGCTGGATATTTGTGTTAAGGGCGAAAGAATTGGCCAGGGACACCTGGATAGTGTCTGACGGAATTCCAAGCTCCGCGGACGCTGCAGCAACCAGAACAGGACAGCCTTCCAATCCTAATGTCAGCCTTTCAACTGTTTCACCTGCTTCCTGATAAAGAGGAGCTGGAGGAGTCGGGTCTTCAAGGACCCAGGCCCTGCCTCTGCCATCCGTAGTAGCAGCAATATCGGGATTGTCAAGGCCGGCACCACGGAGAATGTAGTCACCTCCGATAAAGGCCTCCACAACCCCAGGATTATAGGGATATGGCAATGTGCCATAGATTGAAGCCTCGAATAACCATTCGGTTATGCGAGAAACAACCTCCAGCCTGCTAACATCGAAGAACCTGCCTTCCGGTTCTACAGGTGGTCCTTCAGGTTCCCCAAACATTTCCATGAGGAAGTCTTCCAGTTTGTAAATACCATAGTAATCAAAAAGGTCTTCAAGCTTGTCATATCCAAAGTATTCCAGGAGCTCTTCAAGAGATACAAATCCATATAGATTCCAGATTCCCGCCTCTGGTGTCTCGCCAAATTCTCCCAAGGTAACGGTGTCATACGCATCGATAACCATTGTTCCCTGTGATTCAAATTCGGGTATATAGGGCCCCTCATTATTGTAGTTGTTACCGATAGCGTAATTCCTCATGGGGTAGTAGCCATCAGACATAATGCTGACCGACCCGCTGAAGTCGACGTCTCCTTCTGTGCTCGCCAGATAGATTGCGATATCAATAGGTTCGCCTTCGTCCCTGAGCACTCCACCGATAATCGCCGGTTCATCCAGCAAACCAATAGCCGGACGGTCATCTAAGCCTTCAAGGTAGTCTCCAAGCATTTCCATCAAGAGCGGGAAGTTGGCCGTGTCCTCAAAGTCATATTCGCCGTATCCAAGGTCCATCATATAAGAGTAGAACCCTTCTCCCAGGTACCACATCACCTCACCGAATTCATCCGCGAGCCCAGACCAGTAGCTTTCAAGTTCCTCAAGGCTCACAATACCTTCTAAGTCGATCGCGTGAAGTGGAGCGTAAATTCCGTTAGCTACCAGTGTCGAACCCGTCCCTAACTTCAAGTCTTCCTTGCTTATAATCACGATGGCCGCTTTTCTGTCCGGGTCGAGAGGCAGCTTAACACCAGCACCTGTTCCCTGGTCGGAATACCCGCTTATGGCAACATTAAGCGTATCGGTTTCCTCGCCATTTTCATCCGGTGTAAATATCTTGCCATTCTCTGAGATAATTGATACTCCACCGGCATCAGCTTTTACATAGTTATCAAGGCTTATGTTACCGGCAGCTTCCAGATAGAGGCTGCCCCACTCTGAGTTCTTCCAGAGCCAGCCATTCGCAGTAATCGTGCCGGTTTGAGCGTCCACCTTCTGGTCATTATCGCCATCAAACACTGTGTTGTTATTCAGCAGGATATTACCGAACGCCTGAACCTTGTCACCGCCGAGATATGTCGTGAGGGTCCCACCGGGATCGGGTAAGTCTGACGAATAAATCTCGATATTGCCACTATTCGAGATGAGGTTACCAAGAACATCAACATCATCTTCAGCGTTCAATGTCAGATCTCCGTCTGCTTGTGCACTTTTAAAATCGGAATCGTTGAAGGTGCCATACAGTTTAATATCATCACCAGCCTGAACATCTATATTGCCGCCGTTTGTCGTTGTAAGCTTACCTAAGACTTTAACGCTACCAACAGAGTCAGTTCCAGCAATTATATTCATATGGCCATTAGCGGTTACATTGCCCTCACCACTAAATGGTCTACCGATAGTAACATTATCACCAGCATTTAATGTAATTGTGCTGTCGGACGAGGTGTTTCCAGAACTTCTATTGAGCTCAATGTCGCTACCTGCATCCATCGTCATCTCACCGACCGATGAAACGTTTGCTCTAAGCTCGATGTCACTATCTGCTTCAACGGTCAAAGTACCATCTTCAACAACCACATCCCCAGAGATGTTTACTTGTCCGCCTTTAAGCGTAAGGTTGCCGCCATCGAGGTCAATGCCGGGGTCGCCGCCATCTTCCTTGGTTATCGTACTGTAAGCAATCAGACTGGAACCCGCCTGAAATCTCTGGTCGGTGTCGCCATCAGCAGTGACCGAATCCTCGAACGTCAGGTCACTGCCGGTAAGATTGGTTATCACATCACCAGCCAGGAATATTCCGGCATCACCGCCCAGGTTCAGGCTTCCTGAAGTGGTCTTGGTGATATGACCGTCGGCATCCAGAGTTCCAGGTCCGGCATTAAAGCTCTGACTGCCGCCGTCGGCAGTAACATCATTTTCAAAGGTTATCGTATCGCCGGCGCCAAAGAGTCCTGTTCCGAGCACATCGCCGCCCAAAACTATTCCAGCATCACCGGCAAGGTTCAGGTCGCCGGCCGTGGTCTTCACGATACTCATATCTGCATCCAGAGTTCCAGCTCCCGCATCTAATCTTTGGTTTCCATCGGCGATAACATTATCACCGAAGTGTATACCTGAGGTCGTCGTCACATCGCCACTAACATAGGTTGTCCCGCCGGCATCAGTCGTCAGAGTCGTCAGAGGAGTGTCGGAACCAACATTACCACCGAACTTCGTATCACCGCCGGTGTTAACTATAAGGTTATGTCCACCATCTACTGTCTTTGCAAACTTAATCTCCGCGTCGCCGGTCGACTCGGCAGTAACGTCACCCATAAGGTCAACATCATCGTTATAAGTCTGAGTACCGGTGGTCGTCACATCGGCAAAAAGCTGCGTACTGTCTGTACCTCCGGCATCAGCGTCAGTTTCAAGGCTTGCAAGGGCGTTTATGCCCCCGACTTCGCCCTGGAACTTCGTTATCCCGCTGGCGTTAACCAGAAGGGTCCTATTAGCTGAATCACTGTCCAAAGTCTGGCCGAACGTTACATTCGTGCCATTCAGTGTCGTATTATCACCAAGGGTCACCTGGTCCCAATAATTCTGATAACCTGTGGTCGTAACTATGCCACCATTGATCTGAGTAGTACCAGGAGAATTCGTGATCAAAGAACTTAAACCTTCATTGTCCGACAATACACCCAGAGCATCGTTACCAACAGCGCCATTAAAGATCGTCGCGCCGCTGTTGCTTACCACAAGCTGGTAGTTGTCGCCCTCTTCGCTGTCAACCGTGCTGGCAAACTCTATGTTGCCTGCACCATACTCATAGATGTGCAGGTTACTCGTCAACAGTACCGGGTCACCAAACTTTGCCGAAGCACCATCAAGATTAATAGTAACAGCGCCAATCTCCGTATGGCCGGCAGCATCAGTCTCAAGACGTGACAACCTGTCGTCGCCGCCAACCACACCGTTAAACGTGGTTACGCCACTGGCGTTAACCAGAAGCGACCACTTATTACCTGAATCACTGTTCAAAGTCTGGTCGAATTTCACGCCCATGCCGGCATTCAGGGTCGTATTATCACCAAGGGTCACCGGGTCCCAATAAGTCTGGTTATAATAGGTCGTAACTGAGCCACCATTAATCTGAGTAGTGCCGCCAGCATCCGTCCACAGACCACCTAAACCATCGTCTTGGGACAGCCCACCCAGAGCATCGCTGCCAACAGCGCCATTAAATATCGTCGCACCAGCGTAGCTCCTCACCCCCAGGTCGTAGTTGTAGCCGTCGGCGCTGTCAACCGTGTCAGCAAACTCTATGTCGCCTCCGCCATACTCATAGATGGTCAGGCTCTTCGTCAACAGCACGGGGTCTCCAAACTTCGCCGAATCACCCTCAAGATTAATACTACCAGCACCAATCTCCGTATGGCCGCCTGCGTCAGTTTCAAGACGTGACAATCTGTCGTCGCCGCCAACCACATCTTTAAACGTGGTCCATTCGCTGGCGTTAACCAGAAGAGACCGCTTATTACCTGAATCACTGTCCAACGTATTTACAAAATTCACATTCGTGCCGTTCAGGGTCGTATCTGCACCAAGGGTCACCGGGTCGTGATAAGTCTGGCTATAATAGGTCGTAACTGAGCCACCATTAATCTGAGTAGTGCCGTCAGCATCCGTCCACACAAAATTCAAACCAGTGTCTTGGGACAGCGAATCCAGAGCATCGCTGCCAACAGCGCCATTAAATATCGTCGCGCCATTGTTGTACACCCACAGCCCGTAGTTGTGGCCCTCTTCGCTGTCAACCGTGTCGGCAAACTCTATGTCGCCTGCACCATACTCATTGATGGTCAGGTTATTCGTCAACAGCACAGGTTCACCAAATTTCGCTGAAGCACCCTCAAGATTAATAGTACCAGCACCAATCTCCGTCCTGTCTGCATCGCCGGCGTCAGCGTCAGTCTCAAGACGTGACAATCTGTCGTCGCCGCCAACGATACCGTTAAACGTGGTTACGCCACTGGCGTTAACCAGAAGCGACCGCTTATTATCTGAATCACTGTTCAAAGTCTGGTCGAATTTCACGTTCACGCCGTTCAGGGTCGTATCTGCACCAAGGGTCACCGGGTCGTAATAATTCTGATGCAATTTGGTCGTAACTGAGCCACCATTAATCTGAGTAGTGCCGTCAGCATCCGTGGTCACAGAACCCAAACCAGTGGGTTCCGAGCCGGCCAAAGAGCCGGAACCAACAGCGCCATTAAAGATCGTCGCACCAGCGCCGCTGTTCACATACAGGTTGTAGTTGTAGCCGACCTTGCTGTCAACCGTGTCGGCAAACTCTGTGTCGCCGTCGCCTAACTCATTGATGACCAGGTTATCCGTCAACAGCACAGGGTCACCGAACTTCGCCGAATCACCATTAAGATTAATAGTACCAGACTGAATCTCCGTATGGCCGGGTGCATCAGTGGTCAGAGAGACGAGAGGGTCTGTGCCGCCAACTTCGCCCTGGAACTTCGTTACGCCAGCGGTGTTGACGGTAAGAGCATGGGTGCCGTCAACCGTGCCGGTAAAGGAAATGTCAGAGCCGCCCGTTGACTCGGCGGTAACATCGTTCTTGAGCTCGACATCGCCAATATAATCCTGAGAGTCACCGCTGGTTACATTTGCATGAAGTTCGATGCCGCCGTTTGTGGGATTGATAGCAGTGAGAGTTACACTGCCATTATTTGCATTTATTTCCCCTGTTGCCAGCACTTTGCGGTTATCCGAAGTTACACTGATGTTACCGGTATACGGGTCGGTCGCGTTCGAGGTCAACGCCTTGGCTGTTATATCGCGCTCCAAGTCATGACCCTGAAGCGTGATGTTTCCATAACCGTCTGTAGCTCCAGCTGTAGCTCCTATTGAAAGCCACTGGTCAGCAGCATTATCATCTTTGCCCATAACGCCCAAAGTACCCAACTGGTCACTATCGACCGCTGCTACTGAGCCATTGTAGCTCACCAATGTAAGGTCTGTGTTTTCCTGATTGCCGAACGTATAATCAACGAGATTTAACGGGTCTGCCTGCTTCATTGTCAGCGAAGCCGGCGATAAATCTTCCACGGTTATTTTAACACGGTCTCGTGTATCCCCCGCCAGATTTTGTGTTATTATTTCTCCACCCGCGGCTTCGATTTCCAGTGAACCATGGCCAAAGAGGTCCATTTTCCCGGCAGGAGGCTCATCTCCGCCCGAACCGAAAGCATCTATTAAAATAACATCATCGCTGGCGTAAAGCTTTTTGTCCGCTTCTACATCGATATATCCCCAATATCTCTCAACTTGAGGTTCAGAGCCATTCACGCTCTCCGTAAATTCAAGGACCATACCTTCACTTGTACGTCCGGTTATCGTCAGATCGCCGCCATTGGCACTTACATTCTCATTGAGATCGATGATATTACCTGCAATATCTACCTTACCGCCGGCAGTGATGGCACCTTTGGTGGTCACATCGCCACCGTACTGTAAATCTTCATCAGCAATAAGCGCTATATCGCCGGTTGCGGATACGGCACCCTCTAACGTGATATTTCTTTTTGCTTTAGCCGCCAAAGACTCGATGCCCGAGATAGCCGTCGAAAAGATATCGCCTGCAGCAAGAATTACCTTGCCGTCTGTCGCTTCGATTGTACCCGGTCCTGTGCCCGGACCCCCGCCTACATCTCCGCCATTATCAACTACATGAAAGGGAGAGAAATTCATCTCAACCTGAACAACGACATTGCTCCCAATCTCGCTAAGTAACACACTGTCGCCGGCGGCCATTATTACAGCCCCTCCCGGCGCTGTCGTTCTTATGGTACCTTTGTTAGTAACATTTCGGCCGATAAGTGCTACCTGCTCGGCAGTGATTCCTTTAACTGGATCTATTCCCTCATTTGTCACATTACCAATCAGGTTGCTGTAAGGGTGTCCTTCGGTTGGTTCAAATTTCTCAAATTTATAAATCCCACCCATGAAGTCGTCGTTCCGGATGTCGATGCCGGACGCAACAAAGTTACGGGCCTGAATGAAAGAATCAGGTCCGAAGACGATACCGCGTGTGTTTATGACAAAAATGGTCCCGTTGGCAAACAGGTTACCGTAAATACCAGTTGGCCCGGTATTGCCTATAACTCTGTTGAGTACAGCAAAACTTGCTTCGTCATTGAAGTTAACCGTTGACAGTTTACCGATGTCAAAATTATCCCAATTGATGACAGTCTGTGCCGCAAGGTTTTCAATGGCCAGATTATTATTAGGATAGTCATAGTTAAAACTGGCGGAACCGTAACCACCTGGAACCGTACCGCCAGATGGAAGCGCACCCTCCGAAGCTGGCGGGTCAAAGGCCTTGGCAACCTGCACTTGTATGCCGAAAAGCATATAGCACACCAATAAGCAGGCCAGGATTTGCTTCAAATAATACATTGTTGAAATTTTTCGTAGCTTTTCCATCATTCTTTTCCTCATTTTAAATCCCCTTTTATAGTTTATATCCATAACCGATTTATATTTCCTTGCCGACTACGCCGTCGGACATAATTGCTATTTTTTACCATCTCATCATCACGCCAACGTGCACCTGGCCTTTACCCTTTCGCGTATTATCAGTTGCATTGAGCGGACAGCCGTAATACACAACTCCACTAAAATTATCCCCAAGCTCAACAATCGCACCACCGCCTATGGATAAGAGCTCTTCATGGTTCCTGTCTGTTCCAACAGGGTCTATTACCTTGGCCCATCCATAGTCAAAAAAGACCAGGGGAGCAAGCTTTCTAACTAAGGGGTTTTTCTGTCCTTCTTGTTCTGCCCTGTTGCCGCCGGCATCTTTGGACTCCTCGTATTTCACAAGGTCGAACTCATATTGGACGGAAGCAAGTATGCCGCCATCGGCAACAACTTCGTATTCATCGTAGCCTCTGACGGAGTACATTCCGCCAAAGGAGGTCATTTTCGCCGGGACCAATCTTTCGTCCGATGTTATCCATCGGAAGGAGCCGCTAAGCCGCTCGACCTTATTCGAATCCAGATACTGGCTGTGAGCGGCAGAAGCAGTGTAAATAGTAAAATCGGTTTCAGCATTTGTTCGTGCCAGATTAAACTCGTACGCTCCGGATTGGCCGCCTAAGCTCACATAACGGTCAAATCTAAAGGATGTTTGCGATATATCGTCTGAGCGATGCAGGTCAACCCCGCTTCCCCACAGCCAGAACCTAACGTTGGTCCCCAAAAAGCTCGGGAACAATGATGGGGTAACCCTGCTGTTTGTATGTTCAAGAGAATCTTTAACGTCAAAGAACCAACCATCGCCCTGGAAGAGGTTATAACGCAGTATTCCGCCATAGAACGAGCCTCGACCAAGAAAGTCGAACGGACCCGACTCCGGGCTTATATCAAATTCGCTGTGGCCGCCATAAAGGTTAAGGCGCAGCCGGGGTCCTAACAACGGAAAATCGTAGCTGCCGAACATTCCGTAATTCTCCTCCAGGGTCGAATCCCACGGGGCCTGATAAATTGCAGTAAATGTGTCGTCTATGCCGAAAAGATTGGTGTTGATGACCCCGACTCTTGGATTCCATTGCCTTTCTTCGGTGCCGGAGTTATCTGCCTGGATGAACCAATGCCAGGGATTTGCTTCATAGATATTGTATCCCACAGCAATGGAGTTTGGTTCAGCTCCTTGCGATACGATCGCAGAAACATACCTGTCAGGGTTTAGGTTGAGCAGGTTGACAAAATCATCCAGCTCTTTCTGACTTGCAGGCTCTTCGACTTTTGCGGGCGACCAGTCAATAACTGCAGAGCTGCTGAGAAAGCCCTTTTCAACTTTCTCGTTTGCAGGATTGTAATAAGTTGTTGTAACTTCACTGACCAACGCCTCCAAAACTCTTACAGGTAGAATTTCATCCTCCAGTTGCCTGCCTTCTTTGAGTGCTTCCGAGGGAACATACACATATATACCCGCATAATTCTTGTCCTGGTAAACCGAGAGAAGATACTGGGTAAAACCCTGAATAGTCCTTGTGGAAACCTGGCGGGGCTGGCCGGGCCTTATAATTATATCGTGCAGGATTCTAAGGTCGAAAAGGTCAGTGCTCTCAGCCTCATGCAGGGGTTTGTCCGAAGCATTATAAATCGAAGGCATATCCTTCAACAATTCTGCAGTTGATATCAGGCTGTTGCCGCTGATGCGCAGTGCTCTTACGGTTAAAGTTGAGGTAGTATCTTCGGGCAGTTTCAGTGTCGCAACCAGTGGTGCCTCTCTTCGCAGTCTTAGTCCAATATTTACTTTTGCCACTTTCTCCTGATAATCATCCTCGATTTGTTTTTTCTGCGCGGCGTACTCGGCGGTTTCTTTCTCTTCGAGCTCTGAAAGTGCGTCCATGTAATCTGCTTCGAGCAGGGCAACCTTCTCCATATAATCAGCAGACAGCTTTGCTAAACCAAAACTTTTCTCTAACTCCTTCTTGTCCTGCCTGAGCTTACGCTCGAGGTTCGCCTTTTCAGTCTTAATCTCTTTGAGTTGTTCTTTATCTGACTTCGCGAGTTCGGCCTTTTCGTCGAGTTTTGCCACTGCTGTTTTGTGCTCTGCTTCGAGCCGAGTAACCGCTTGTTGATACTGCTTGTACTCAGCATCCAGCTTTGCCTTGTCTTTTTTGGCTAAGGCTTTAGCCTGCTCGTACTCGGCCGTTAACTTAGCCTTGTCCTGCTCGAACTTGCGTTTAATGTTTGCCCGCTCGGCCTCAAGCTCTTCGTTTTGTTTTTTGATCTTGGCATCTAACTCGGCGAGCCTGGCATTCTTTTCATGTTCTGCTTGAGAGATTTCAGCCTGGGCCTCTTTCTCAACCTTGGCATCCAACCTTGCGAGTTTGGCTTTCTCCTCGCGTTCGGCTTTAGCTTTAGCGGCAGCTTCTCGCTTGGCTTTAGCAGCAGCTTCTCGTTTGGTTTTAGCGGCAGCTTCTCGCCTGGCCTTCAATTCTTCGGCTGCCCTGGCTTGCTCCTGCCGTCTGGCTTTAGCTTTAGCGGCAGCCCTGGCTCTTTCCTCCCGTCTTAACTGTGCTTCGGTCTTAGCGGATGTGGGTCGGGTAGGTTGTTGAGCAGTCTCCGCAACGCAACCCACGCACGCTAAAAGTAAAGCAAAAACGAGAGCAAAACACTTCGTTCTTGTCGCGTTATTCATTATTCTTCTCCTTAAATGTGCCTGTTAGATCTACATGAGGAACCGATTCTTGGTCGGAACACGGCAAGAAATCTATCATACTCCTCCATCGAAGGCCAGAAAAAAATCTATAAGTTTTAAAAAATAACTAACTTCCAATATCATATCACCACATCACACCCAATAAGGAAGTGCATCAGAAAACATTCTACTATTATATCAAGTCTTTACGTTAGAGGTCAAGGATAAAGTTTGCTAAATTCCTTATATTGCCTATATTTAATCCTTCATTGCTGGGGGTTTGTCCGACTAATAGGTGCTGAAACCTATAGGGGGCTTTAAACAAAAGACTGAGTATCGTAAACCTAAAAAAATACAAAGTCCTATATTAGCGTAGAATCACGTTTTTTGCCAAGGAATATACTGACATACTCCAAGCGCTCTTTCATAAGTGAACTGATGGATATTGTTAAGTCTTCTTGGCAACAGAAAACTAAGACTGGAACTCATAAGTTAGCGGAACATCAAGTGAATCCATGCGGTTTTCTAACATGTTGCAGCCCCCAAAATAGTCCTATATCATGAGTTCTATGTTCCCGACTAAATGTATGCTTGAGAAGAATAACTAAAGGAAATAATGAGTGCAAAATTTTTTCTGAAGACATTAGATTCTACCATTGTAACTTCTATAATGACAAATGCCTTTGCAGGAACGGAGGGTGGGTAATTTGAATCCGCTTCGGACCATTTCCAAAATATTTATGACGCAAAAAGATATAGCTTATTTTGCCAAGTATATCTTTTGATATTTGTAGCGATACTAAAAGGTCAATGCTTATACTCTTTAACAGCGCTGTATAAAACAGGCACTACAAGCATAGTAAGTATCTCAATTGTCATTCCGCCAAAGGAAGGTATCGCCATCGGCACCATAATATCCGAGCCCCGCCCTGTGGAAGTAAGTACCGGAATCAGTGCCAATATCGTCGTCGCAGTCGTCATAAGGCAAGGCCGAATCCTGCGTTTGCCTGCCTGTATCACCATCTGACGAGTCTCGTCAACACTCGCAGGCGTTTTGTTCTGGAACGATTGCTTCAGATATGTACACATCACGACACCATCGTCCGATGCAATTCCGAACAGTGCCAAAAACCCTACCCATATTGCCACGCTAAGATTGATAGGATGCACGCCGAAAAGCTCCCGCATATTCACGCCGAATACACCAAAATCCAGGAACCATTCCTGACCGTAAAGCCATATCATTAAAAATCCGCCCGACCAGGCAACAATTATTCCTGAAAATACCAGCAGGCTGGTTACTGTGGATTTGAACTGGAAATACAGAATTAAAAAAATGATAAAAAGGGCCAATGGTATAATCACCGAAAGTGTTTTGGCTGCACGAATCTGATTTTCATAGCTGCCGGCAAACGTATAACTTACGCCTTTGGGTATAACAAATTCGCCGCTTTCAATCTTGGCTTTTAGATACCGCTGACATTCTTCGACGACATCGACCTCGGCGTGGCCGGCCTTCATATCAAACAGAACATAGCCAATAAGAAATGTGTCTTCGCTCTTTATGGCCTGTGGACCTCGCACATAGCGAATTTCCGACAATTGGATTAGTGGTATCTGTGCCCCATCGGCTGATGGAACTAAAATCTTACCTAACGATTCAATCTGGTCCCGCAATTCGCGCACATACCTGACTCTTACGCCAAATCGCTCGCGCCCCTCAACCGTTGTCGTAATGCGCCGGCCGCCTATTGCAACTTCAATAACGTCCTGTATCTGCCGAATCTTTACTCCGTACCTGGCAATGGCGTCACGGTCTATATCAATCTCAATGTACGGCTTGCCGACGATACGGTCGGCTATTACAGCGGAAGGTTCCACACTCGGAACTTCCTTGAGAAAGCGCTCTATCTCTAAGCCAACCTGCTCGATTGTATCCAAGTCCGGTCCTTTGACTTTTACACCCATCGGCGCACGCATACCGCTCTGGAGCATAACTATTCGCGTAGCAATCGGCTGGAGTTTCGGCGCGGAGGTCGTGCCCGGTATCTGGCCGGCTTTTACAATCTCATCCCAAATGTCATCCGGGTTCTTAATATGGTCCCGCCATTGCCTAAAGGGTCGACCATGACGGTCAGGTATGAGCCGGCCGTTCTCATCACGAACAAATGTCCCTGTCTTTTTGTCATACTGGAAGCGAATACGATGTCCGTCTTTGTCGGTAATATATTCAGGTTTATAATTGATGACTGTCTCGACCATAGAAATTGGTGCAGGGTCAAGGGGGGACTCCACCCGGCCAATTTTTCCCACTACCGACTCGATTTCAGGAATTGAGTTAAATGCTATATCCTGCTTTTGTAAGACGTCGAGACATTCCCCAATAGAAGCATGGGGCATAGTGGTAGGCATATACAAAAACGAGCCCTCATCCAAAGGAGGCATAAATTCCTTACCGAGGCCGGGAAAGCTGTGCACGCCGGCATACCACAATCTGTTCGCTCTCAATCCCTCCGGCACAAAGAAAAAGACCCTCCCAAATCCAAGCCACACCATCAAACCTATGACCACGACTGCACCCGGAATTGACAAAAACGCTATCTTATGTCTAAGGCACCAGCCTAAAATTGCGGGATAGACCTTCTGGAAAAGCCGGAAAAACAAAAGCAGCCCGCCGATCAAAAACGCCACAAACACCAGATTTCGCACCATACCTCTGTCCGAGCCCAACGGCAGCCAGTGATTGGCAAGTATAATTCCAACCAGAACAACCGCCACGGCATTGGCAATCAGAGGCAGCCAACCGTTTATTTTTTTTGGTATGTAGTCTCTTGAGAGATGGTAAAGTGCAATTGCGCCGATAAGAGCACCTATCCACCAGGTAAGCCAGAAAGCTCCTATAACAGCAGCAACAATTAATATTGCCCCCAATACGTATCGTTTGGCCCTTTTGAGAGCAGCTTTTCTTGTAAAGAGGATATGGGCGGCCGGCGGAATTATGGTCAAAGCCACTACCACCGAAGCTATCAGCGCGAAGGTCTTGGTAAACGCCAGGGGCTTAAAGAGTTTTCCTTCAGGTCCCGTCATCGTAAAAACCGGCAAAAAGCTGACCACCGTGGTCGAAACCGCAGTTAAAACTGCACCGCCAACCTCGCTGGCTGCTTTGAAAACAACCTCCAGCTTATTATCATCGGGACCTGCTTCATTAAGATGTTTTAGAATGTTCTCACAGATTATAATCCCCATATCCACCATTGTGCCGATGGCAATCGCAATACCCGACAGCGCCACAACATTAGCATCTATCCCGCCCACCTTCATCGCGATAAAGCACATCAGCACAGCCAAAGGAAGCAGGCCGCTGATAAGCACTGAGCTTCTAAGATGCACCACTAAAACGATAACCACGATGATTGTAACTAAAATTTCCTCGGTCAGGGCGGTGTCTAATGTGCCTAAAGTTTCATAAATAAGGCCCGTACGGTCATAAAACGGCACAATTGTTACCTTTGAAACCATGCCGTCGGGCAAAGTCTTTTTGGGCAGCCCGGGTGATATCTCTTCGATCTTGGCTTTTACATTTTTAATGGCTTCAAGCGGATTATACCCGTAGCGGACAACAACCACTCCCCCAACCGCCTCGGCTCCGCCCTTATCCAGTGCTCCCCGCCGCAGTGCAGGCCCGTATGACACCTTCGCTACATCTTTAATGTAAATCGGGACATTATCGTTAACCTTTATTACCGACCTTTCAATGTCTGAGAGGTCCTTGATAAAGCCCAGGCTGCGAATTACATACTCGGCCCTGTTAATTTCAATCGTCCTGGCCCCGACGTCAATGTTGGACATCCTTACCGCCATAAATATCTCGTCCAGTCCAACGTTGTAAGCCCGCATCGCATCAGGGTCCACGTCTATTTGATATTCTTTAACAAATCCACCCACGGAGGCCGCTTCGCTTACACCCTCAGCCGAAAGCAGGGCATAGCGGACCTGCCAGTCCTGGATAGTCCGCAGCTCATCTAGGTCCCAGCCACCTGCCGGGTTTCCGTTTTCGTCCCGGCCTTCAAGTGTGTACCAGAAAATCTGCCCCAAAGCGGTAGCGTCAGGGCCCAATGCCGGCTGAACACCATCGGGCAATGTCCCAGCTGGCAGACTGTTGAGCTTTTCCAGAAGGCTCCAGCGTGACTTTTCGAAATCAATATCCTCCTTAAAGATTACGTAGATGGAGGAAAAGCCGAACATCGAAAAGCTACGGATGGTTTTTACCCCCCGCACGCCCAACAGTGAAACGGTCAACGGATAAGTAATCTGGTCCTCTACATCCTGGGGCGAACGTCCCATCCATTCAGTAAAAACTATCTGCTGGTTTTCCCCAATATCCGGAATGGCGTCCACCGGAACAGGGTCCCTCGGCAGGCCCCAAAGGTCCCAGTCAAATGGAGCTACCATAAGCCCCCATCCGACGAACATTATCACTAAAAGTCCGACAACCAGCTTGTTCTCAAGGCAAAACCGTATTACCTTGTCTATTAGTGATTGTTTCTGACCGGGTAGCCCGTCCATAACTTCATCCACAAAACCTGAACCAAACTATCTTCATACGGTTCGCGCAATGCCCCCATTTGCCTACCGGGAGAATTCAACCTTAGACCGTCAGAGGTAACATGCAGGCCCTGCGCCATTATATTTTTTATGCCGCCCAGCTTACTGGCTGAACTGGGGCAGCTTGGCAATGTACTTTTCCGGCTCTTCTTCAAATTTCTCCTTGCAGCCGGGACAGCAGAAATACACCTTCTTGCCTTTATACTCGGTGAAAAGGCCCTTATTGATGGCACCGCCCATAACCGGACAGTCAGTCTGCTCTATTGCAGCAGCAACCGCCTCTGCCGCCTCGTCCACCATAGCCGCATGCTCCTGCCCTTGCATCGTTTCAGCAGATGTCTCGGAGGGGGCCGGCTCAGACTTCTTGCAGCCATTCAGCGCAATCAGCCCGACACATAACAAACTTGTCATTATGAACATTGCTTTAAGTTGTTTCATTTTGATGTTCATTTTCTTTACCTTTCAAAATTTGCATAGATTATTGATTCTTAAACTGAGGCAATTTGCCCAGATATTTTTCAGGACTTTTTAGAAACTCTGCTTCACAGCCGGGGCAGCAGAAATACACTTTTTTGCCCTTGTAAACGGTGTAGTAATCTTTATTGATTGCCCCACCCATGACAGGACAAACAATTTGTTCTTCGACTTTGCTGTCTTGATGTTGCGGCATGTTTCGTTCTTGATTTTGTCCGTGATGGTGGCCGGACGACGCACCATCGCCTTGAGGATTCATCATACTTGGCTTGGCCTGTATCTGAAGGGCCGAATCAATCTTAAAGTTACCATTAGTGACGACAACCTCTCCTTCGGCTAGCCCCTCTATAACCAAATAGTAATCTTTTGCTCTTGGTCCAAGAACTACCTCTCTACCCTCGAATGTTGGCTTATTCGCATCCGGTATCCGGACATACACAACCGCTCGTTTGCCTGTTATCAAAGGTGCGGTTGCAGGAATTACCAATGGCGGCTCATTGGGCTCATCGGCTGTTGTGTATAGTGACTTGGTGGTCACCAAATCCATTTCACAGATATCGCATGTGCCCTGCCGGTCTTTGACAACAGATGGATGCATCGGACAAATCCATTTGCCCGCCAGCTCCGGATCCATTACGGCTCCGCCCTCGAGTCCGCCCAGGCGGACCCGCAGCACGCCCCTGACAAACATCTCGGGCTTGAGTCTGCCATCAGGGTTATCGACGTTGACCCGCACCTTAACCGTCCTGGTCTTCGCATTGAGTACGGGATCGCGGAAGCTTATTTTGCCTTTGAAAACCTGCCCCGGATATGCCTCGGTTGAGAATTCAACCTCCTGGCCGTATCGAATCCAGGGCAAATCGGATTCGTAAGCATCCAGCTTAACCCATAAACGCGAAAGGTCCGCGATTGTATATATTTTCATCCCTGTTGTTATATACATTCCCTCTGTCGCATGTTTTTCCGTTACCACACCTCCAATAGGTGCATAAATGGTAACGTGGTCGGTCGGCCGTTCGGTTTTTTCAATCTGCTCAATCTGTTCTTTTGTCAATCCGAGCAATCTTAGTTTTTCTCGGGCAGCTTCCAAGGTCGCAAACGTTGACCTCTTCATAAGTTCGGAAGTTTGTGGGATCAAATTCTTTGATGCCTTTAGGGCCTGAAGAAGCTCGGCCTGGGCGCTTATCAGCTCCGGACTGTAGAGATATACCATATGGTCGCCCTTACTGACCGTGATGCCGGTAAAATCCACGTAAAGCCGGTCGATTCTGCCGGGCACCCAGGCGGTGATATTTTTTACGCGGGTCTCATCATAATCAATCTTGCCGACCATGCGGATTTCGGCCTCTACAAATTTACGCTCCACAGGGGTGGTTTGAACCTCCATCAGCTTTAAGGCCTCTTGTGAGAATGAGATTTGCCTTTCACCAACCACGCCGTCCTCAGTAGCCACCGGTATCAAATCCATAAAACAAATCGGGCATTTACCGGGTTTGGGCTGACGAATCTGCGGATGCATCGAGCATGTCCACACCGTCGGTGCCTGCGCAGCAGCCTGTTCGCTGGGATGTTCGTGTTCCGGGCTGGCGGGGGGGCCCTGCAAAAGTGAGTTAAAAAAATAACCCGCAAGAAAAGTTACGACCACCAAAACGATGGTTTTGAACCATCGATTCCCCCATAATGATTTGGTTTGTGCCATTTTCATATCAGCCACCTATAATCTGCTAATCATACAATTCCCGTAGGATATATGTTCAATTAAATACTGTCTTTTAAGCAAATCCAATGAAAGATTGAATCACTTTTCCGCAATTTCCTTGTTTCTTGATGGCTCAGCCACAGAGGGCAGTTCCGCACCAACAAGCATTTCCAGCTCAGCCAGTTTCTGCTGATTATTGGTAACGGCCCTTTCGTAGTCTAACTCGTATTTAAGCAGCATGCGCTGGGCATCTATCAGCGAGAGGAAATCTATCGTACCTGC
>JBGVTO010000009.1:0-6278 GCA_041862635.1 Phycisphaerae bacterium
GGGTTCAAACTCAATGCGGTAGTCCCAGCCCCCAGAGCGAAGTTGACCTTTGACCAGGGCGTAGGCGGCATCCCGGGCGGCGTTGAGATAGTATGAATCACCGGTGGCCTCGTAGGCGGTGAGATAGGCCATGCCGACCGAAGGTGTGCCTGGAGGTTGAACCCAGACCATAGTATCGGTCGCCTTGCCTTCCCCCTCGCGGCGGGCCAGGTCCTCACTATAGCGCCACAGGTAGCCGCCCTCGGTAGAGACCTGAGTGCGGAAGAAGTCGGTGGCCCGGCGCAGCGTTTTTACGGCTTGGTCTTTCAGCGCCGCCTCGTTTGCAGAAACCGAACCAGGCAGCAAGCCCATACTTACTATACCAACGGCGATAAACATGCGATATATCACAATGGTCACTCCTATAATGAAAAAATGTACAACAAGGTTGGCAGCACGTCCTTTCGTTCGTCTGCAGGTTCAACTGAAAAACTTCGTCCTCTTAATTATTAAAGGACTTATGTGAATTTGCTGCGTACGACTAATTGTATTATCTTTATGGGATGGATGCTATAAGAAACCTTCTAAGCAACCTCTGTAATCTTCTTTGCTGGGCTTGTGAAACGTTCTGATACCTTCTCACTCCATTGCCGAAATTTCTTGGGACGATCCAGACGGTATATACAGGTTCTACCTTCAGATAAAGGATAGTTTTTTGGATGGTGCAAGCAGGCCAAATATTCATACTGTCAGTTCAGAAGTGTTGCAGCGGTGATATTAGAAGGTTTAAGCGGACAAGGCTGCCGAACGTAAGTATTTGACAGCCCTAACGTTAACAAACGAGGCCGACGCGACTCGAACGCGCAACCTTCGGATCGACAGTCTGAAACGTCGATGTGTAAGTATTTGTTAATAAATGATTAATGGTTGTTAAAAAAGAACTTATGATGCTGACCGAAGCACAACAAAAGCGTGAAAGCAGCCTAAACGAACGTGGTTGTTGCGCGCTTTGTTGCGCAGTATAATGGCTGGGTTGGCCCTTCAAGTCAATATTCATATGATAATTCTTTGGTTCCTCTACACAAAAAGTACTTGACATTTTTGGACAGCCATGTGAAAATATATAGATTAGTTGGAGTTTAGCCAAAGCTGGCAGGCTGGATGAAAGGAGTTGGCGAGCTATGAATAGGCGATATGGTTTTACCCTGATTGAGATATTGGTTGTCATTGCAATAATTGCTTTGCTTCTGGCCATTCTGTTACCCGCCTTAGGCAGAGTACGGGAGCAAACAAAGAGAGTTGTTTGCTCCTCTCAACTCAGACAGCAGACGCTGGCAATGGTATGTTACACAGAAAACTATGACGGCAAGGTTATGGGGGTAGGTGGGCCCGGCAATCCCTATTGGTTCCACTTGATTGCTCCCTTTCTCGGGGACGAGCGATACGAGAAAGATCCCCAGGCCGCCTTCGAAGGTATCATGCAAGTGATCATTTGCCCGTCCGTGACAGAGCGGGCTGATGGCGAGTCTTTGCAGCGGGGCACCGCTATTCGGTCCTGGGCCTTCTGGTGGGGTGGCGTTGGCGAAAGCTATGCTGAGGGCAGCTACACGATCAATTCATGGCTTCAGCCAGCCGGATATTATCAAGTTGAGACGAGCAATCCAGAACACGGCCGTTACTACCAGAGCTTCTCTGATGCGCGACCTGATGTTCCTTTGTTTGGCGATGGGATGTGGGTCGACGCCTGGCCTCGGAGCACCGATCCGCCTCCTTCGAACTCATTTGATGGCGATAACGGCTCGGTAGCCAGTATGCACAGGTATTGTATCGCCAGACACCGTCGTGCCATCAATCTGAGTTACGTCGATACTCACATAGCCGTCGTAGAGTTGGAGGATTTGTGGGGGCAGTATTGGCATCGGGGGTATGAACCCAGATACGATGTTGTTGTGCCAGATTGATTCTGTTCGATGGCAAATCTGTCTGGAAACGCATAGTAGGATACACGGGGACAGTCAGGAATGGCGTTCGGTTATTCGTTCCCTAACTTCACCGTTCTCGCGCGGCTGTAAGCCGTCGCGAGCAACGGCTTGTTGGGAGTTCTATGGTTTCCATGTTGTCAAATCAGCCGCCATCGAGTGGCGTACCGGCACACCATAGTGCTCCCGAGTTCCTTCGTCTTCCTGTGTGCGATACACGGTCAAACCCAATTTCTCCCAGAAAGTGCGACATGACTTCTGCTCGCTTCGGAAACCGTCCTCAACATCGGGAAGTACGAGGTGCACCTCAAACCGTTTCCATCCGTTATCTTTTGCCCATGACAGTGATGCTCGTGCGAGCCGTGTACCGATTTTCTTGCGACTGTAGTCACCCCGAACGTGCGTAATACAGTTGTGCACGAGTGTCCGTGGATGGTCGCTGGTATCGTCTCCCCAACCGAAGAACTTGATCCTGCGAGCGATCTCACGCGGGAAGAATGTATGGTATCCGACGATCTTGCCAGCAAGCCAGGCCACAAAGCCGCAACCGCCGTGCTTCTCTATCGTCTTGCGATATAACTCAACCAACATGCGGCGACACGCTGGGTTCTGATAAGCGGCTTCATGAATTTCGTCAAGGGGACGAGCAAGCGATTCTTCACGCGATATGCCCAGTGCAGTGGCCGTGTAGAACCAGCAGAGACTGCTACAGCCTGCCTCGGGCCTCAGCGTTGCTGGGTCGATGGGCTTTCCGCCACCAAGACACCGGTCAGGCAACCATTCGTCCATCGCTATCGGCCGTATATCAAGGTCGAGTTCGTTCATATTGTAGACTCCCAACGGCTAGGTTCAGAGTTTTGCGCGGTACGTGCAAATACTCTGCAACCGTTTGTTAAGGCACCTGATAGCCAAGTGACTTCAGGTGGTCAAGTACTTGTTGTCTCTTCCAGAACGGGAAGGGGCAAAATCTCAAATCTCGATCAACAGTATTTCGGATGCGAATGCCCATCCATAGCCAAGGAAAGAATCTTGAGCATTCGATAGAGCTAATACTTTCTTTTGGGAGATTGGACTGGCCGAGAAGACTCCTGATTTCAATACGATCTGAGCTTGCGATGAGTTTTCCGAATGGCCAGCGAGACGTTATGCCTCCCTTGCAGACCGAGCCCCGCCATTCTTTTGTTTCTGTCTCGCTCATAACATCTCCTTTCATCTCGCCTTAACTATGTATATATGGTTTCCGTATAAGACGCCGGACCTTTCTAAGTGTCCGTATTCAAAGTGATCCCAGCCGCTGTTGTACCCTTATAAAATACAAACAAGTTTTGATCTGTCCAAGGAAAATGACAAACAAACAGGTGGTTTCTTTTTGCTTAATACGTGATTTTGCCGAAGGAGCGGTTTGCCACTATATAATAGACCGCGCACGAGAGGCTTCTGCGAAGTCGATCCAGGATGATTTTGTTTCTCATTTGTTGTGCACTCCATCAGAACGCCGAAAATAAAAAAGGCCAACAAGCACAAGTGCTTGCCAGCAATCGGGTTACTGAACGAGGCCGACGCGACTCGAACGCGCAACCTTCGGATCGACAGTCCGATGCTCTAACCAGTTGAGCTACGGCCCCGTAATCTCACCTAAAACGTTAAATATAACAGCATCCCGGCTTTTATGTCAACTGTTTTTTATACAAAACACCTCATCGCCAGCTAAAGTTTGACAAAGACACTTATAAATTATACACTTATGTTCTCATCTTCTTGAAGACCGTGAGCGTCTGACAACCGGGTGTGATTTGCTATCCTTCTTATGGTTTTGCTGCAGGACTCTCATTGCTTTTTTCACGTCGGCGACTTTTAAAACACCGGTAGTTCGGCCCCCTTTTGCGCCTGCAGTGCAATACGCGTACGAAATATTTATATGGCTCTTGGCCAGTTTTTCCGCAACCGCCGCCAACGCACCGGACTTATTTGTCAGTGTTACACACAAAACCTCTGTTTCGTTATGGGGCATATTTATTTTTGCTAACACTTCTTTTGCCTTCCTCGGCGCAGCAAAAACTACTCGCATAACTCCGTGCTCCACGGAATCCATCATTGTCATCGCTATGATGTTAATCTTAGCTCGTGCAAATTCGCCGAGCACCCGAGCTAACACTCCCGGTTTGTTGACCATGAAAATCGAAAATTGTGTTGCAATATACATAACACCGGCCTCTCTGATTAAATGCATGCCTGCTTTCACAGGGCCTGGCCCGTACTTGATACGGGCAACGGCATCTCACCCCCGCAAAACTGGGAGTCAATCCGTACTCACTGCCTGTATGCCACTTTCTTTATCCGGGAAAAATCTAAAAACCTTATCAAGGTTGGTTATCTTGAAAACCCTGTGCAATTGTGGATTTATCGCACTAATCACGACCTCGCCGCTGTACGTTGCCACCTTGGTCCGGATGTCAAGAAGCAGTCCCAGCACCTGGGAAGAGAAAAACTTTACACTCCCAAAGTCAAATATCAGCTTGTTGGGTTGGTTTTTGTCAATAAATTTCTTTATCTGCTTGGAAGCGGCAGTTATTCTATCCACATCACTTACTGAAGCAGACTTGAAAACCACTACGGCAACATTGTCTTGGCTTGTTATTTCTATGCCGCCTTCTTCATCCATGTTTATCGACGCTCCTTCAAAATCAAAATTTTAAACAGTTATCCCAAATTTAACAGCTCTGTCCGAGTTCTTACTCATTTTTGCTTATTTTCACACATTTATCAATAATCATTTATCAATTATCAACTTTTTTTAGCATTTCCAGCAGGCAACAAAATGCCCGTCATAAGTGTTTTTTACCCTTTTCAATGCCGGCATTTGCTCTAAACAATCATTCTGGCGCTGAGGACACTTCGGGTGGAAAGGGCAGCCGGATGCTGGGACCCCGCCTTGTGGGAACCGATTCAAGGCGCTCGGTACTTCGCCGCCCAATATTGTTCTCCGGCTGCGCCCAGACCGCTCAAATGCCGGCACAGCCGAGATAAGGGCACGCGTATAAGGATGCAAGGGGTTTCGATAAAGCTCTTGTGCCGCAGCCTGCTCCACTATCCTGCCCATATACATCACCGCCACACTATCACAGAAAAACTCCACCACAGCCAAATCATGTGCGATAAATAAGAACGTCAAGCCAAATTCTTCCTGCAAATCTTTGAGAAGATTCAAAATCTGCGATTGAATCGAAACATCAAGAGCACTAACCGGCTCATCGCAGATAACCAGTTTTGGTTCCAGCGCCAAGGCCCTGGCGACGCCGATTCGCTGCCGCTGTCCGCCTGAAAACTCGTGTGGATAACGGTTCATATAGTCAGGGGACAAACCAACCCTCAAAAGCAATACCGCGACCCTTTTGGTCAGTTCACTGCCGGTTACTCCTTTATGAACCTTCAACGGCTCACCAACAATATTACCGATAGTCATCCTCGGATTCAATGAGCCGTAAGGGTCCTGAAAAATAAGGCTAATCTGGCTGCGAAGACGTTGCAATTCGACCACTTCAGCAGAAAGAATATCCCTTTGCTCGAAAACGACCTTTCCCGACATTGCCGGCACTAATCGAACTATACTTCTGGCAACGGTTGTCTTGCCACAGCCGCTTTCCCCGACAAGACCTAACGTCTGCCCCTTTTCGATACCAAAACTTACCCCGTCAACCGCTTTGACATAACCAACAGTCCGCCGCAACAGCCCTTTCCTTATCGGAAAGTACGTCTTTAATTTGTCGACTTTCAAAAGATATGTATATTCTTTATCTTGCATTATTTTTTACAATAGTCAATAGTCAATAATCAATAGTCAATCATCAATATGCCAGCAGGCAACGCACCGTCCCGGCTGGACTTCCCTCAACTCAGGCTCAATACTCTGGCACCGCTTGTCTGTTTTACCTGTCGGGCAGCGGGGATGAAATTTGCACCCTCTTGGAAAATGCAATGGCTCAGGAACGCTGCCCGGAATTGTCCGCAGCCTTTTACCTGAATAACCCAATCGCGGCAGAGACTTTAACAGCCCCTGGGTATAGGGATGTAAAGGCTCTGCGAAGAGTCTGGGCGTCTCGGCCACTTCCACTATTCGCGATGCGTACATTACCGCAATATCCTGAGCACGCTCGGCCACAATCCCCAAATCGTGCGTTATCAGCAAAATACTCATACCGTTTTGTTTTTGCAAATCTTCCAGTAAATCCAGTATCTGTGCCTGAATCGTTACGTCCAGAGCGGTTGTCGGCTCATCGGCTATAAGCAGCGCCGGCTCACAGCTTGCCGCCATTGCTATCA
>JBGVTO010000010.1:0-2243 GCA_041862635.1 Phycisphaerae bacterium
ATTCAAGGTTGGCTCCTGCTTGGGTCAGGGCGTCGAGTTTCTTAGCTAATCCGCCAGGGCGGTCTTTGATACTGGCAGCCCATACATCAACACGAGAAATATCCAATTTCATGATTTGTCCTCTCAAAAACAATTGTCACAAACTTCCAGGGAAACCTGGTTTTCTTTGGCCACAAAAAGGCACAAAAAACGTAGAAAATATATCTTTTTTCCTTTTGAGCTTTTTTGTGGCTAAGTTTTCCTGGAACCGCATATAAATTTGCCCGTTATCTTAGCCTTTGTCAACACCTTAACTAATTAAAATTGTCTGACGCTTGTCCGCCGTGGGCGGGACAGTCAAGAGTCAAGATTTGAATAAGTTTTTATGATTATGTCCACTACGGCATAGAAACGCAGATAAATCTGTAACTAATTCCCCCAATAATCAATTAAATGGTGCAGACCTTACCACCATTGGCCTGATGAGATTAGCTTCAGAGTCCTGTAAAATCACTTAGCTATGATGCCCACTTTAAAGTCAGCTTCTTACGTGTATGGGCGCAGTCTCGAAGGTACAGGTTAATTAGATTCTGATAGGGTATCCCTGTCTCGGCAGCCAATCCCTTGAAGTACTCAATAACATCAACTCCTAAGCGCAATGGAACCTGCTTTCTAAGTTTCTTGGCATAAGGATTCTTTACTGATTTGGAAAAGTCATATTGTTTTCTCATAGGAATCTCTCATATTGTTTTTGTTCTTGTTTATCCGCTCTGCGTGCTGATATAATACGAATAATTCTTTCTTTTCCTCGATAACAATGGCAAACAACTAAAAGTCTAAGTTTACGGCTAAGACCCAGTAGCACAAATCTATCTTCTTGTGCTGAATGACTCGGATCGTGTATTATTGACTCCAGTTTTTCTAAGGTGACGCAAGCAAATGTTCCGATATTCTATATATGAGACCAAAAGGAAGCGCAGAAGAACTGGAACGCCGCCGTCGACGAGCGGTGCAACTAATGCAAAAGGGCGAGTCGCCGACACTAATTGCCCGAATACTCGGAGTATCGCGTCAGTCCCTTTATCGCTGGCGGGATATGGCACGGGCAGGACCACAAGGCTTGTCTGCCAAGCCACCTCCCGGTCGAAAGAGGCGACTGAACGATACGCAACTTCAGCAGTTGGAAACACTTCTGTTACAAGGTGCTCAAGCGCATGGCTGGCCCAACAACTTATGGACAGCCAGGCGAGTAACGCAGGTGATCCGCCGGCATTTCGGGATAAAACTTCATCCGGAACACGTACGCAACGTCCTAAAGAGACGGTTGGGTTGGACCAGTCAGAGACCAGAACGACGTGCCCGGGAACGCAACGAGAAAGAGATTGCCAGGTGGCAACGCGAAGAATTTCCGCATATAAAAAAAAGCCGCTCGTAGGGGAGCACACCTGGTTTTCCCAGATGAATCGGGTTTCATGCTCACTCCGACCGTTCGCCGAACCCTGGCCCCTCGTGGCCAGACACCCATTCACTATTGCTGGGATCGACGAGATCGCATCTCGGCCATCAGTGCTATCACCGTTAGTGCCATTCGCAGACATCGGGGATTGTACTTTAGCCTGCTGGCGGACAATGAAAATGTTCATGCTGAGGATGTGGTGGGCTTTTTGCGTCAGCTTAAGCGTCATCTTCGTGGCCCCATCACCATTATCTGGGATCGCAGTAAGGTGCATGATCGCTCCAAGGTGGTTCAGGCATATCTGGCCAAACATCCGGAGATTGTTACGGAAAAGCTTCCTGCTTACGCGCCGGAACTCAACCCCGATGAACAAGTCTGGTCGAACATCAAATATGCCCGCTTGTCGAATTATGCCCCACGGGATACTCGAGAACTGCGTCAGCGTCTTAGGCGAGAACTCCGCCACTTGCGGAAACGACCTGATATGTTGGGTTCCTTTATACAGCACACCAAAATCCCTTTGAGGATTTGATATATGTCTCTTTATATAAACGGGAATCAATAACCTCGCATTTTCATCTAAAAATACTGTCGTTGCTTCCTCAAAAGAAACCTTATGTTTTGCTAAATTCTGCTTGGCCTTTCGAGCATCCCAGCCAAATTTTATTTCATCCATAATTATATTATATTGCTAATATCATTATCGGTCAAGTCGATTCGATAGATAAAATAATTGAAAAAATCCCGCCTAAACAAATACTCCGACAGCTTCTAACTATCGGCCCATAATTACCAAATCCCCCAATTC
>JBGVTO010000011.1:0-3431 GCA_041862635.1 Phycisphaerae bacterium
TGAAAGACCAGCTATAGAGAGTCAAGAATAAAATAACAGAATTTTTGTATAGCTCTTTGACAATTGAAGATTCCTCAGGATTTAGGGTTATAGCCTTTTGGGATATAGTCTCTGCGGTCAGTCATGATTCGCCAAACGATATGGCACAGCTTATTAGCGGCGGCAGTAACAGCAACCAGGTGATGTTTATTTTGTCGATGTTTTCTTCGCCAAAAGTCACGCAGATCACCCTCGTTACATATTGCCCGATACGCCATCTGCCAGAGTGTTCGCCTAAGATACGGCGAGCCTCTTTTACTGACCTGTCTACGTGGGGCATCGTATTGTCCTGTCTGGAATACTTTCGGGTCAAGTCCGGCAAAAGCTACCAATTGTGATGGTTTTTTGAATGCTTCAATGGGGTCAACTTCGCCATAAAGGCTTACGATGGTCAGTTCAGTAGAACCAGGTAAAGTAAACAGATACTCCGGTAATTTTGCTGACAGCTTCTCGATTTCAGCATCCAACTTTTTGCGGACAGGATCGAGTGCTTCAATCTGCTCCAGCAGGAACTTTATGCCGGTGCTGATTCCGTAATGGCCTCGCTGCATACCGACAGAGTTTTTGGCTGTGTGCAGTATTCTTTGGGTCTGTGCCGGGCCAAATCGGCCTCTTGAAGCCTTACGGATCAGCTCACTCAAATCATCAAAGTCAAGCTCAACAAGTTCTTTTGGAGTAGATGCTATCTGCAAGAGCTTCATCGATGTTGTGCCGAACTTGTTACTAAAAAGCCCTTCATATTCCGGCCAGACTGGATGCAAACGTGAGTTTACAAGCTGTTTGATCATAGCAGATTGTTTGACTATTCTGTATCTTAGTCGGGTAAGCAGTCTGCAGGTCATTGCCAATTCACCGGGTACAACAGCAGCCTTATACTGACCGGAGCGAAGCAGGTTTGCTATATGGAAAGCATCGTATTTGTCGGTCTTGCATTTACGTATAGCCTGTTTGGCCTGCTGAGCAGTTTGGATAGGATTTAGCACTGCTACGGTATAACCCTGCCGTGTTAGGAAATCGTGCAGACTATACCAATAGTGCCCTGTGGCCTCCATTCCTATCAATATGGACTTTGCCCTGCCTGTTTGTTTTAGGCAATTGAGGATTTGCTGATAGCCGGCATCATCGTTGCGAAATGACTTTGGCCGTAATAAATACCGACCATTCTGGTCAATGATGCAGGCTACGTGCTTTTGCTTTGCCATATCGATGCCACAAAATCGCAGATATTGCTTCGATGTTTTCATGGTTACTGCTCCTTTCGTTTCGTTCAGCTATCCCTGTACCTTTCTGCCCCGCAACCTCATTCGTGATACGGAGCGTCCCCCCATTCTTGCTTTCGCAAGAAAGCATGGGGGTCTCCAACCAACTCATACGCGGCCATTCAGCTAAGGCCAGGGTACGGCAGTCTTTCGTACGAGGCTAAAACCTCAAGGAAATTAACGCCGCTTACTCCCTGAACAGTTTATTTGTCAATTGTTTGGTAATATTCTGCGTAAGCTGCTTTGAGTAATCCGGTGCCTTATTATCGACAGGCAGCACTTGGTAGTATCCATTAGGCGAAAGGACCGAATAACTCTCAAATGCAATCAGCTTCATATTGATAAGGCGATCTTTCGCAATTTCAAATTGGCTAAAATCAAGAGAAACAGCATCACAGATTTTTTCCTTACGATAGAAACTGACACCGTTACGGTCAGCAGCCAGTATCAAAAACAGGTATAGCACCATATCATCATGAGTCATTACCTGAAGGTAGCCGTTTCGGACAAGGCGATGGTCAATCCAGGCGAAAGAACTTTCGATTTTTCTTATTTTTTCGGGTTGCGGCATATGATATTTTCGCATAGTGTATTTCCCCGTGATATTTTGATATAGCCGCCCCCATCGTCCCGCCCACTTGATGGACTTTAAAGAAAAAAAGAAAAGATCACAAATTTGGGACAAAATTTCAAGGGCGGCTTTTTTCATTCCTGAGAATCTTCCAAAAAAGCATATCCAGACCGGCTTATCAGCCGGAATTAAAAGTGGATCAATATCCAACGATTTAGCTCTTTCAGAGCAAAGTAAAAGTAAAGGTGATCCAACAGGATCATGGACTAAAACCATTAACTTGACTATATGAGGAAATAAGATGAGACCAACTTTATTTACTTTACTTTGTGTCATTATTGTTATTTTCAGTTCGAGTGATTTATTAATCGAGACAGCGTCCGCCGCCCCTGATTTTGGTTCCAATGTTTTTATATTCAAGCCGGATATGCCCATGGAAACAATTCAAAGCAAGGTAAGCGAGATTTTCAGCCAGCAGGAACGCAGTCAATTCGGTCCGGGTCGTTATGCCTTTCTGTTCCATCCCGGCGAGTATAACCTTGATGTTAATGTAGGTTTTTACACCGAGGTTCTTGGCCTTGGCCTGACTCCGGACGCGGTTTCTATAACCGGCCAGGTGCACTCTGAGGCTGACTGGATGGGTGGAAACGCCACATGTACGTTCTGGAGGTCTGTTGCTGGTATTGCTGTTACAACAGATGGAGGTACCAATAGATGGGCAACGTCCCAGGCCACACCTTTTCGCCGCATGCATATAAAAGGCAATTTAGTGCTTTTTGACGGCGGCTGGTCGAGTGGAGGCTTTATATCAGACTCCAAGGTTGACGGCACTATAACACCAGGCTCACAGCAGCAGTATTTTCTACGGAATACTTATATGGGAAACTGGAATGGCGGCAACTGGAACATGGTCTTTGTAGGCGATGTAAATCCTCCTGACGGAGCCTGGCCTAATCATCCTTATACGGTCGTTTCCGAGACACCGATAGTTCGTGAAAAGCCGTTTTTGTTTGTTGATGGAAACGGTAATTATGCCGTTAGGATTCCAGAAATGAGGAAAAACAGTACCAGTATCACCTGGGAAAATGGTCCAACACCCGGATCTGATATCCCGATAGACCAGTTCTTCTTAGCACGCGCCGGAACAGACAACGCCGCTAGTATGAATGCAGCCCTCGAGCAGAGTAAAAATCTTCTGATCACACCGGGTCTCTATCATCTTGAATCAAGCATCAAGGTGACGCGACCCGGCACAGTTGTCTTTGGTATCGGCTTACCATCTCTGATTCCAGATAAGGGAACCCCTGCTCTGGAGGTCTCAGATGTCGATGGTGTCAAGATCGGCGGTATTTTAGTTGAAGCAACAACCACTAATTCACCTAACCTTGTGGTGATCGGTGAGCCAGACAGCAATAAAGATCATTCGGCTGATCCAATCTGTTTATGGGATATCTTTTGCAGAGCAGGAGGTTCTTTCAATGGGTTGGCAAGTTGTTTTGTGACAATCAACAGCAATGACGTCGTTGGTGACCATTTCTGGCTGTGGCGAGCTGACCATGGAA
>JBGVTO010000012.1:0-6371 GCA_041862635.1 Phycisphaerae bacterium
CGATGGGTGATGCCGCGGGCATCGGCCCGGAGATTATTGTCAAGGCGCTGGCTGACCCAGCTATCCGCCGGAGCGCGAAGTTCATCATCTTTGGCATGAACGAGCAGCTCTGCTACGCTGCCGACAGGGCGGAGATCGAGCCGTTCTGGGGCAGGCATCAGCACGAAAAGATCAGCAGGGATTACCCGTACAAGGTGGTGGCAGCAGACTACGATGAGTATTCCGTGCCACCCTGGATCCGAGGGCCCAGCCGGTTGGCTGGTGAGGCGTCCATAAAGTTCTGCCTCGATGCCATCGATGCCGCACGAGATGGCATCATCGACGCGGTCGTAACGGGCCCCATCAGCAAGACCAGTTGGAAGTTGGCCGGCGCCGACTGGCCGGGGCACACCGAAATGGTGGCCCGGCGCTGCAAGTCGGCGCGCAAGGTCATGATGTTCGTTAGCGGCCCGCTGAAACTGGCGCTGGCCACCATTCACGAGCCGCTCTTCGAGGTCCGCCATAAGTTTACCATTGGCTGTGTCTTCGAGCCGATAGATTTATTAGATACGGCATTGAAAGAGTATTTTCACATTGACAACCCCAAGATCGGCGTTGCCGCGTTAAATCCACACGCCGGCGAGGGCGGTCAATTCGGCGATGAAGAGCAGCGCATAATATCGCCTGCTATTTCATTGGCTCAACACCAGGGAATAAATTGTCAAGGCCCATTCCCGGCCGACACCCTCTTTTTGCGGGCCGTCCACGGCGAATTCGACGGCGTCGTCGCAATGTATCACGACCAGGGTATGATTCCTGTAAAGCTGCTCAATTTCGAACAGGCGGTCAATGTAACCATCGGAATACCGATTATAAGAACATCACCTGCTCACGGAACAGCTTTCGACATCGCAGGTCAAAACATTGCCGAGCCAACCGGCATGAAGTCAGCAATTACTACTGCAATACAAATGGCAAAAACAAAGAAAAATTTAGAATGTAAAGTTGAGAATTGAGAAACAATAATTTTAATGAATAAGCCTAACTCAATAAATTCTGAGTTCTGTATTCTCAATTCTAAATTTTTATGCAGACTAAGCGGCAAATCCAGCAGTTACTTGCATCAGCAGATGCTTCTCCAAAGAAACGGCTTGGCCAGCATTTTCTCATCGACCTGAATCTGATGCGGTTGCTGGTTGATTCTGCAAATATCACAAATAACGATATTGTGCTCGAGGTCGGCTGCGGCACAGGTTCTTTAACCGAGGCCCTAATCGAAAAAGCCGGTATGGTCATTGCTGTTGAGCTTGACCGGACACTGGCTGAAATTGCACAAAGCCAGCTCGCAAACGCAGAAAACATCGAGCTTATCAACACCGATATCCTTGAAAATAAAAATACCCTCAGTCATACGGTTACTAACGCACTGGAGTCGGCTCATAAAAAATATCATGGCCGAATCCTGTTAGTGGCAAATCTGCCTTACAATGCCGCCTCGCCTACAATGCTGAATCTGGTTACAGGCCCGAGAACAGCAGACGCTATGTATGTTACCGTCCAGAAGGAAGTTGCCGACCGAATGACAGCCGTCCCTGCTTCCAGTGATTATGGAAGCCTGAGTATCTTCCTAAGTGCTGCCGGTGATGTAAAAACTATACGGATTTTGAAGCCGACCGTCTTTTGGCCTCAGCCACAGGTTGATTCGGCAATGGTCAGCTTTGTCCGCGACCAGGAAAAGTTAAAGCGTATTGAGAATATGGAGTTTTTCAGTCAGGCCGTACATCTTTTTATGGGTCATCGCCGTAAGACCCTTATGGCCTGCAGCAAATTGGCTCGCGGCAAACTCGCAAAAATTGACAATTGGCACGAAATCTTTGAGCGATGTTCCATCAATCCGGCACAACGTCCCGAAAAACTCGGCGCCGATGACTACATCGCTATCGCAAACTTGTCCTCCAGCATTCTTACGAATACCTGACTCGAAAATGGGTTACTTCATATTTCCAGGTGTCAAATCCTCAATATTTGTGAAAAAATAAGGTTATTGGTAAATTCCATTGAGTTGATATTTTATCCTGCCCCGGTTATGAAAGTATCGAAACAGACAGGTTACTCTCTTATAAACTGACCGACTTTTTTTATATATTTCAATCAAATTTTAATCTTGCAGGAAATTCAGATTTGATGTATAATACACAGTCTGGTAATATCGCGCTAAATTAGCGCAAAAATGCTGAATTAATGGAACAAAAGCTGTTCTTGCGCATCTTGAAGAACAGATAGAGAGAGTGTCTTTAGAGATGAGGAGATTTATTATGAGCAGACGGAAAGGTTTTACCCTAATCGAGCTTTTGGTGGTGATTGCAATCATAGCATTATTGATGTCAATATTAATGCCGGCACTTGCACGGGTAAAGGAACAGGCCAGAACAGTTGGCTGCCTGGCAAACCTCAAACAGTGGAACCTTATCTTTGAGTTCTATATGGATGAGCATGACGGCAAATTCTTTACCGGTTTTGGAGATACAACTTATTGGTGGATAGCACAATTGTCAGATCGCTATCAAAGTCGTATCAGAAACAAGGTATGGTTCTGCCCAACGGCCACAAAACCTTTGATTGATGAGAATGGTAATCGCGGGCGGCTCAATAACTTCTCTGCCTGGGGCATCTTTTTTAGCGGCGGGCCTGGGCTCAATCCGGACGGTATCGCAGGCAGCTATGGCTTAAACAGCTATCTGCTTGACACACCAGCAGCACCGGGCTTTACATTTGAGAATGGTATCCAGGCCGACAATTTCTTCAAAACTCCGCGTGTCAAGGGTGCAGACAATGTCCCGCTTATGGTAGATGCCCTGCGTTTCGACGTATGGCCGCAGGAAACGGAACTACCTGCAGCGTATGAGGACTCGGCTTGGACCGCCAATCACATGGGGCGCTGCTGCGTCAACAGGCACGATGGGTATTTAGGCTGCTCTTTCGCTGATTTCTCGGCGAGAAAGGTGGGGCTAAAAGAGCTGTGGGTGTTGAAATGGCATAAGAGGTTCAACACATCGGGTCCTTATACCTTAGCTGGTGGTGTCCAGTCCAGCGACTGGCCAGCGTGGATAAGGCCTTATAGAGACTACTGAGAAATGTCTATCGCGCAGAAGAAGCCGGTCCTTTGCAGTTCAGCTTTTCTTGCTGACTGATGTTTTTTTAAAAAACCTTTTTTTGGGTACAGTACAAGAAAGGTATTATCGTGCTCAGAAGAGAAGGGTTTACACTAATAGAACTTTTGGTGGTAATTGCTATCATAGCATTATTGATGGCAATCTTGATGCCCGCACTGGCACGGGTAAAGGAACAGGCCAGAACAGTAGCCTGCCTGGCAAATCTGAATCAATGGAATCTTATTGTCGCGATGTATGTGGAGGAGAACGACGGCAAATTCTATAGCGGAACGACCTGGCAGGGGTTCTGGTGGCTAAGGCAAGTGGATCTTAAAATTCAAGACTGGACCAAAAACAAGATATGGTTTTGTCCGACGGCCAGCAAACCTCTTTTTAATGAGAATGGTGAGCGTGCACCCAAGTTTAATGTGTTCTCTGCTTGGGGTATCCATTACGATGGCCAACTCGGGCCAAACGGCGTATCCGGCAGCTATGGCCTAAATGGTTATGTGCTGAGCACACCACCAAGCGACCAGGTATTCGAAGGAGGCCGCTCAACCAAAAACAACTGGAAGACTCCAAATGTGCCGGGCGGAAATTATATACCACTGTTAATAGGCGCCCTGCGGTTCGATTTGTGGCCGCTCGAGACAGATCCTCCCGGGGAGTTCGAGGATATGCCCTGGTCTAGTGGTAACCATATGGCCCGCTGCTGCCTCAATCGCCACGAAGGGTTTATCAGCAGTTCTTTCTGTGATTTTTCTGCCAGAAAGGTAGGCTTGAAAGAGTTATACACGCTCAAGTGGCATCGCAAGTTCAATACGAGCGGCCCTTGGACTCAGGCCGGCGGCGTACAGCCCGCCGACTGGCCGGAATGGATAAGGCCTTACAGAGACTACTGAAAAGTATTTATCGTGCAGAAAAGGCCGGTCCTTTGCGGTTCGGGTTTTCTTGCTGTCTGATGTTAAAAAAAACCTGTTTTTGGGGTATAGTACAAGAAAGGAACATTATGCGCAGAAAAATAGGGTTCACACTAATAGAGCTTTTAGTGGTAATCGCCATTATCGCATTGTTGTTGGCGATATTAATGCCGGCACTGCGAAGGGTGAGGGAACAAGGCAAAATGATAAACTGCATGGGAACTCTCAAACAGTGGAACATAATTGCGGCAGTATATACCGAGGAAAATGACGGCAAATTCTGGGATTCTGATCCGGGAACCCCTGCCTACTGGTTTCCACGTTACATGGATGAGCGTACAAAGAATTGGAAGAAAAATAAGCTTTGGTTCTGTCCTTCAGCCTCAAAGCCGATCATTGACGAATATGGCGTTCAGGCGCCCACATTCAATATCTTTAACGCCTGGGGTATATTTACCGGCAGCAATCTTAGTGAGGATGGCATAGCGGGCAGCTACGGCATTAATGGCTATTGTCTTATACCGCGAACCGCCACTGTATATGAGAGTGGTGTTTCCACCCAGGACGGGTGGAAGACTGCCGGTGGACGCAATGCAGCCCAGGTACCATGGTGGATTGAGGCCCTGCGTTTTGACCTTTGGCCATTACCAACTCATGCACCTGCCGATAACGAGTTTGCGGCCTGGTCCGGCAACCTCATGGCCCGTACTTGCATAAACCGCCACCAGGGATTTTTGAATGCTGCCTTTATGGACTGGTCGGTAAGAAAGGTCGGCCTGAAAGAGTTGTGGACGCTTAAGTGGCATAAGACATTTGATACGAGTGGTCCCTGGACACAGGCCGGTGGCGTCCAGCCCAGCGACTGGCCGGAGTGGATACAACCTTTCAGGGATTATTGATGATGTCTATAATGCAGAAAAGGACGATCCTTTTGACCGGCCTTTCTTGCTGATTAGTGTTTTTTGGAAAAAAACATTTTTGTGCATAAAAGAAAGGTACAACTATGCGCGGAAAAGGATTCACATTGATAGAGCTATTGGTGGTAATCGCCATTATCGCTGTATTGATGGCCATCTTGATGCCGGCTCTAAATCGGGTCAGGGAACAGGGCAAGCGTTCGAGCTGTCTGAGCAATCTTAAGCAGTTGACCCTTGCGTGGATTATGTATGCCGATGACAACGATGACAATCTCGTTAATGGCGATACCGGGGAGTACGGCATACATCCGGATGAAACTCCCTGGGTGCTCAGAGATTGGTCGTCTGGTATGACTGTAGAACAGAAAAGAGATGCTATCCTGAATGGAGCCTTGTGGCCGTACGTCAAGACCTTGAAAATTTACAAATGCCCGACCGTTAACAAGATCGTTCGTTCAGGCGCTCAGGAAGAAATGTTGCGAACGTACTCTGTGTCTGATTCTATGAATTGTAAGGACTGGCCCAGTATGGGTGCGGAGATGATTAAGAAAAGAACGGACATTCCCAACCCGGCCTACAGGATAGTCTTTCTTGATGATGGCGGTACGATAACTTCTGCTCTGGGTGGTTGGACCTGTTATGTTAAGCAGGAGCAGTGGTGGGATCCGCCGCCAATACGACACGGTGACGGAACGACCTTTTCTTTTGCAGACGGGCACAGTGAATATCACAAATGGAAAGACCCGCGTACAATCGAGTTTGGCAAGCGGGTGCCGCCGACGGCCTTCTCCGGGACACAAGCCGGTAATGAGGACATTCACTGGGCCGCTGTGGCTATGTGGGGTAAAGCCGCGCAACATCAGGATTAAAATACAACAGCAACGGCCGCAGGAGTGTTTCTTATGATAGTTGATTCTTTGAAAAAAAACGTTTCTTTGGAGGACAAGAAGAAAATGCGTATAAAAAAGGGCTTTACCTTAATAGAACTTTTAGTGGTGATTGCAATCATTGCATTGTTGATGGCGATATTGATGCCGGCGTTGCAGCGGGTAAGGAAACAGGCAAGGGGGGTTGCTTGTCAGTCTAACCTCAGACAATGGGGCACCATCTTTGCGATGTACACGAACGACAACGAGGGCTATTTCCCCGAGCGCAGGGGCGGCAGTAACGCTTATGGGCGCTGGATGGATTCAATGCGGGAATACTATATCACCACCGAAGACATACGCTGCTGCCCAGTGGCCTCAAAAATCGCCAACCCGGACATGATAACTAACATCGATTGGTGGGGTAGCAAATTTATAGCCTGGGGAAAGGTTCCTCCCTGGGACTCCGGAGGACAGCGTACAATAGGCTTTTATGGCAGTTATGGGGTAAATGGCTATATATATGTGCCGGTTGGC
>JBGVTO010000013.1:0-4164 GCA_041862635.1 Phycisphaerae bacterium
CCAGATGCAGCGCAGGTCACTACCTGGACCGAATGGACTATCGACCTGTCCGCCCCAGGCGGATTTGCAGACCAGGGCGTGAACCTTGCCAATGTCAATACGATTGCCCTTGGTCTTGGTAACAAGAAGAATCCGGTAGCTGGTGGTTCAGGTACAATGTACTTTGACGATATTCGTTTGTATCCTCCGCCGGGGCCGACACCGTAAGCCGGGATTTAAGTGTCAATTAAGAGTGTGTCGTAAAGTAATAGATTTAGTCAATTCGGGGCTTATACCGAATCATTCGGTATAAGCTCTTTTTAATTGAACGTACCTCTCCGGAGGCGGGCTTTCAGCACGGGGGGACTTCGACTCTTCGTCTGCGCTTCCGTCTTCGCTGTTCTACTTTGCCGGAGGGTAGAAACCAGCTTCCGTCTTCGCTGAAGCTACGACGGACAAGACGACGGACAAGCAGGGCAGGCTCCTTCGACTGCGCTTCCCGCACCAAATGACGGCAGGAGCCTATTTGGTACGGGACAGGCAGGGCAAGTTTTTTCGCTCAGGACTTACACTTTTCTCAAGTTTTCGATTGACGATTTACGATTTATAAGAAGAAGAACCCTCCAATAAATTAGGGATGTAGTTGATATTTTGTGAAGTTTATTCTTGACGTATAAAGACAAATCGGTTTTATTAACGGACACGGGTGGTGGAGACAAAACCTGTTAGGCTGTAACAACCTATAAATAAAGAGTTTGTGTATGTTAAGGATGGTCGAAAGGAAGTATCTTAATTTTCTTGGAAAGGATTGAACGATGCGAACTGTCAAACTTTCATTGATTTTTCTCTTGTGTGCTTGTGTTTTAGTGGTGACCGGCTGCGGCTCAGAGCTACAGGACCTTCGAATCCAGAACGACACACAGCGAGAACAAATAGCAAAGCTTGAGAGCGAGCTGCAAGTCAGCGTGCTGCAACTTGAGAAGCTGAGACGACAACTTGCCTCGGCTCAGGAAAAGGGTGATATTGACATAGAGTCGCTGAAACAAGAGATCGCCGCCCTTGAGGAAGACTTAGCTAAAAAGCAAGAGCTGATTGCTTCGATGCAGGAAAAACTGCTTTTAGGCGGAGCGGCACTGCCGGTGGAGCTTAGCACAATGCTGGAGGACTTTGCCAAAGGGTCCGATATGGTGACGTACGATGCGAGCCGGGGGATAGTAAAGTTCAGGAGCGATTTACTTTTCGAAAAGGGCAGTGACACGGTGGCGTCTTCGGCAGTGGAAGCTGTTAAATCACTTTGTGGCATTTTGAATACAGAAACGGCCAAGCAATTCGACGTTATAATCGCCGGTCACACCGACGATATTCCGATTCAAAGACCGGAGACGCGTGCAAAGCATCCGACGAACTGGCACCTGTCCGCGCACCGGGCGATATCCGTGCTGAACGTGATGACGAATAATAATATTAGTCCTGAGCGAGTGAGCGTCCGGGGTTTTGGTGAATATCGGCCGGTCGCAGCAAATAAGCCCAAAAAAGGAGGCAATCCGCAAAACAGACGAGTAGAAATTTATATTGTCGCTCAAGGAGTATAATTTCCAAAATCCGATTGCCGGTTGAGGATTGGAAATTGGAAATCGAAAAATATTTTTAAATGGCAGAACGCACATTAATTATCATCAAGCCGGATGCTGTGCAGCGACATCTGGTGGGTGAGATAATCGGACGATTCGAAAAAAAAGGCCTTAAGCTCGTTGCTGCAAAATTTGTGCAGCTATCTGAAAAACAGGTCGGTCAAGTCTATGCAGTTCATCGCGAAAAACCATTTTATAAGCCTATGGTAAAGTTTCTGTCTTCGGCACCTGTGCTCTTAATGGTCTGGGAGGCTGAGGGCGTTATAGATATGACACGCAAGATGATGGGGGCTACTTTCGGCTTATACGCTGAACCAGGTTCCATCAGGGGGGACTTTAGCTGTTCTGAGAGATATAATCTGGTTCACGGCTCGGACAGCCCGGAATCCGCTCAGCAGGAAATTAAGCTGTTTTTCACGCCAAATGAAATAATCGATTATAAACTGTCAAATTCACCCTGGCTTTACATCAAATCAACCAGCCCCAAAAAATAACACATTTCTGTTTTGGTGGGAATTTCCGGTACGAGGTGGCAATCGGACTAAACACAATTTCCGGACGGCTTATTAAAGCTGTAACAAGAAGAGATAATATCAAGAATTCCCAGATAATCCTTGATTAAACCGCATATTAGTATTAAAATTCCGGTTTTTCTTTTAGAGACTCTTAAAACTGTATAAACAACCTGAATCGAAAGGAGTACGACAATGCAAAAGCTCATATCAATACTAAAAGGCTCGATTATTCTTTTCGTTTTATCCTCCTGTGTCTTAGTGGCTCAATCGGTCAGCCAGGCCGGGCCTCTGGCGAAAATCACCGTCGAGGCAGGAAATTACACACGAATCGATACTCCGGTGACGGCGCAGCTGGATGGTGTGCCGTTGGGCCTTCCGTCAGATGAAATTCGCCTGGTGGAGGTGAAAGGTTCGAGACGAGTTGAAGTTCCTATGCAGCTCGAAGCGGGCAGTCCTCCGCGACTGTGGTGGGTGCTTTCCGGTAAAACAGAAGCAGGAAGCAAACGGACGTATGAGCTGGTCAAAGGCAGCAAAACGGCGGTGGCCGGTATCAGTGCAAATAAAAACAATAAGGTTTTGTGGATAGAAAAAGATGGTAAGAAAGTTCTGAGCTATAATCACGCCCTTGTCCCGCCACCACCGATAGAGGATATGGGAGAAAAGTATAAACAAACCCGCGATCTGTACTACCGCAGCGGTTTTATTCATCCGTTATGGTCGCCGACGGGGTCGGTGCTGACAAACATTCATCCGAAAGACCATTATCATCATATTGGAATCTGGATGCCTTGGACCAAGACAAAATTCGAAGGCAAGGATGTCGATTTCTGGAATCTCGGGGCAGGCCAGGGAACGGTTCGATTCAAGAGATTTCTTTCGACGACAAGCGGGCCTGTCTATGGTGGCTTTCAGGCTGAGCATGACCACGTTGCCCTACAGACCGATGAGGGAGAAAAGGTTGTGCTCAATGAAGTCTGGGATGTTCGCGTTTATAATGTCGGTGGCCAGGGTAAGGGGTACTGGCTTTGGGATCTCGTATCGGCGCAGCGGTGCGTAGCGGATAGTTCGCTTCTTTTAGAGAAGTATCGCTATGGCGGGTTTGGCTTTCGAGGTGCGGCGGAATGGAAGGGTGAGAAGGCGGCGTATTTGACCAGTCAGGGCAGGACCCGTAAGGATGGACATGCGACGCGGGCGCGTTGGTGTGATACCGCCGGCGTTTCCGATGGGCAGTGGAAGGGTATAACACATTTTAGCCATCCGGATAACTTCAGGCATCCGGAGCCGATGCGAATCTGGCCTGAGTTCGAGCAGGAGGTGTTCTTTAACTGGGCGCCGGTACAGCTGGATGACTTTGAGCTGAAGCCCGGCAAGGACCATATCTATCGCTATCGTTTGTACGTGCACGAAGGCAAAGTCGATGTTGAGAACACCGAAAGGCTCTGGAATGACTATGCCCACCCGCCGAATGTCGAGATTGAAACGGTTGAGTCGAGCGATGCGATTATGCTGTTCGGCGGCACGGACTTTGCGCACTGGACTACCGGGACCGACAAGGAAATTGGATGGAGGCTTATCGATGGAACGACGGAGAGTGTGCCTAAGAGCGGCAGCATAATGACGAAGCGTGACTTCCGGGATTTCAAGCTGCACGTTGAGTTCAAGACCCCGCAAATGCCGCCAAACGTGAAAGGCCAAGGCCGAGGTAACAGCGGCATATATATACAGCGCCGGTATGAGGTACAAATCCTCGATTCTTACGGTCTGGAGCCAAAGAACAATGAATGCGGGTCGGTATATAGATTCAAAGCACCTGATAAGAACGTTTGCAGGATGCCGGGCAGATGGCAGAGCTACGATATTATTTTCCATGCCGCGAGGTTCGACGGCAACAGGAAAACCCAAAACGCCCGTATCACCGTATGGCATAACGGAGTTTTGATTCATAATGACGTCGAGCTGCAGAATAAAACCGGCGCGGGACGACCTGAAGGACCCGAACCGGGCCCCATTCTGCTACAAGAGCATGGTAACGAGGTATC
>JBGVTO010000014.1:0-17644 GCA_041862635.1 Phycisphaerae bacterium
GGCACAGCATGTTGATGGTACAGCTTTAAAATAGCTGAGAAGTCCCAGCGTTTCTTCTGATCTGGTCTAAAGACTACTTCAACACCTTTTGGCAATTTAATCGGTAGTCGCGACTTAGGCAGATAAAGAAATATTCGCTTAGGGGGCTGTCGGCGGGGTGGATTTAGTTCTACCTGTATGCCTTTTTTGGTGCCGGTCACTTTTAGATTTATAGTTCCAAAGTGCGTAGGTGCACGCTCGACACGAATTTCATTGCCTTGGGATAACCACCAGTCAGGTACAGCCATTAATAAATGTAATTCATCGTTGCGTTCATGGATGAGCATGTGCCGAATCATGATGGCATAATTGGAAGCTCCCAAAGCATGAGGAATAGTGTCGTTCCATGCAATGCGACGCTTATGATAAACGCCTTCAGGAAATGCGTGCGTCGCAGTAGAGTGCAGAAGGTACCAATAGAAGTCTCGGACTACCTGCTCGTGCTCTCCTCTTACGAGGGAAGCCATAGTAGTGTAAGAAGACATATAGGGGTGGATGGCCTTTGCATGGCCACGCCACTGAATAGTACCCTCGATGAAACCTCCACCGTAGTTTTCTCGTACTTCACTGATTAATGCTATAACTCGTGGGTTCTGTGGGTCAAAAAGCTCGGTGGGCCATAGAGTCTCAGTATTGCCCCAGTGGGTGCCTGCTTTTTCCCAACTCGGCGGGAAATGATCGAGCCCGGTTTTTTTCCAGACCGCATCTATGGCTTTGCGATAAAGCTTAGCTTCCTGGAGTAACTCCTTGGCCTCGTCAGGTTTGCCTAAAGTGCGTGCTGCATCTGCAGTACATAATAGAGCTCGCAAGTTCCAAAAGTCGTAACCAACAATATGATGCTTTCCATCCCACAGATACTCACCATCCGCAGGGGCATTTGGCAGCACGCCAGAAAAAGGTGAATCCGCAGGTGCTTGGCGGCGAGCCCTCAGCGTCCAGTCCACTGCTCGTTGCATCTGAGGGTATACTTTCGTGAGCCACTGCTGATCACCGGTGATTTTGTAGAACTGCCAGAGGGCCCAGCAAGCTTGTCCATTGGCATCGAGCTGGTTCTTCTGTGACTCGAAGCGTCCGTCGGGCCTTTGATGGCTCAAGAAGCTTTCCATGGCTCTTTGCGCAGCATCTGTGAGACCGGCTTCTTCAAGCTGCATTACCTGGTATGCCCCATCACGGATGTAGAATTCATCGTAGAACCCTTCCCCCGGATGTACTTCGTCGCGGTCGTTGGCGATCAACTGGTACACGTGTGAAGCCATAAGGGCCTGTGTCGCTTTGTCACACGGAACCTTAATTTGTGTGGCTCTTTCCATAAAGCCTCGCCAGTATTGGACTGTCCGGTCCAGCCAGAGCTTCGCATCTTCCATCGCAGAATCTGAATCTTTTTTGAGAGGGGAGAAAGGTATTGATATCACGGTCTCGGCGTTTTCACCGGGAGCCAGAGACCGAGCGAAAGCCTTGTATGTTGCACTGGAAGGTTTACTTCTTTCGACTTTCAGCTTTGCATCCGCCGCTGTCTGACCTGTGTTGGTGACCTTAACTAATATCCAGTTCAGGAAGTTCTCGCCCTCGATAGGCCAATCGAATGCCTCTTGCCAATCTCTCACGGATGGTAGTGGTGTCGCCCACAGGGTAAAATCATACATTACTTGGCCGTCTTCGGCTGTGATTGAAACAACCGGCAGCCACCCATCCATTAGTATCTTCACCTGCCGGCGGGTTAGAGGAGTCAGCTGTTGCCCAAACCGTATCAAGACTCTTGAAGGTTTTCCGTTGCTATCATGGATAATAAGTTGGTTGTCTGGAGTAATTCGCGTCCCGTGCGCATAATCTTTTAGCCCTATGACCGTCCACGAGTTGTGAAAATAGTCGAAAGGTTCATCGGCCCGGAGCAGGCACGTCAAAACTGGTGAAATCCAGATTAGTAGTGTAGTGATCAAGCCTCTCAATTTAGAATTTTGTGTCATGTGTCGCTCCTCTTTTTAACAGCACTTGCAAAAGCCAGCCGCCTGTGACGTTCTCCGCGGGCAATCCAAGAGCCATCGTAACAGCAAGGAACTGTTGCTGCAATCCCATTACCTCCGTAACTCTGCAAAAGAGTAACCAGACTAAACAGCCCAAACCGATCCTTGATGGACGGTCCTCAGCTTGCATGGAAAATCCACAGTCCCCAGCCCTGGACTTGGCGACGGTCGTTCCTTCTGTATTTGGGTAATGCCGAATTCAGCTTCAGCAGGGGCGCACGTTAGTCGCACAAGGACGACCCTTTTCGCCTTCTCCAATCTCATACTCAACCTTCTGGCCTTCACGAAGGGCTGCTGTGCCCTCTGACTGGATTTCTGAGTGATGGACAAATAAATCATTGCCACCATCGTCGGGAACGATAAAGCCGTATCCCTTCCTCTCACTGAACCATTTTACTGTGCCTGTGTTCACGTGCTATTCTCCTTAGGCCTTTGGGTCAAGCCGATCAAAATCCTCTTTTCTATCGAAGGATTCAGAAAGCTACATAACGTCTGCTTGACTGCTTGTAGGCCAGCCGTTCTTGATAATAACCGACTCCTCCTACACAGCTGAGGACCGGTGGACGGACTCGACTTCTTTTTTCAATATGGACAATTAATGCCTATAGGTCTTGCGGCTTGACTGTACTGCGGCGATTAGCCTTTGCTCTTGCAGCAGCATCATCCAATATTGCACAAACCTTGTCACTAAGAGCAGTAATTGCCCCGATAAAATCGGGGTCATCATCTGTTTGCTCTTAATGTAAGCCTTAACCTTGCTTGCAACAACCAGAACTTCCTTGTCTGCCATTTTAGTACCTCCTTGTCAAATTAAGGTTTCACCCCGCCCCTCTGTCCTCTTTGAGGGGCTGGGTAAATGTCAAACGACTGTTCCGAGCAGTATTTTGATAACTCAGAGCATACTCTGCAATAACAAAAACATGGTGACAGCATAAAAAATTCTGTGGTTAACGTCCGAACCCACAAAACTTATACTACTCACCTTGCTCAGAAAACACATGATGTCTCCGTTCATTTTATGAAGACTTACTAAATTTCTTGGACCAGCTTACAGCTAAATAGAAGCGCACCGAGTGGCGCACAAATGCCCCAAAATGACCCCATTTTTGTGAGTTGTAAAGATGCAATAATTCTTCGAAAAGTCACCTCTTTCAGGAGCTGGAAAACACCCTGATTTCCAGGTGACATCATGTCTCCCATGATTACGTAGTGCAATAGTTTTTTAGCAATTTTGTCTCCGAAGGACCCTTCATAAGAATCTGAGGGACTGAGGAAGCAAAATTGCTTCTACACTCTATATATTTTTTCGATCAGTCTCCCATCCGGCGCAGTTAAACTTCGCCATTATAGTATTGATCGTCGGCGAAGGATTGATCCTGCTCGAATTCAAGAAGAACAACAACGAGCAATGGATTATCCGGCAACTCGGATATCAAACGCTGCAAAGGTCCGAAGGAATGCTTGCAGTCCTCTGCAGAAAGTGGTATGATTATGTGTAACTTAGTGTTCAAATACTCTACACCCCTGACACAAAAAGGAGATAAAATGTTCAAGAAACGAGCCTTTACGCTTATAGAACTCCTGGTCGTCATCGCAGTGATAGCCGTACTAATGGGCATTCTGATGCCCGCCCTTCGGGCCGCCAGGGAATTGGCGCGTGGTTCGAATTGCATGGCCAACCAGCGGTCCCTGGTGCTGGCCTATACGATGTACGCCGGTGATAACGATAGCCGAATCGTCCGGGGCCATGTAGATATGGTTAATCTGAATAGTCCTATGTGGGTCTTGCCGCCTATAGATCAAAGCGGCGCATATATTAGCAGCGTCCCACTGCTCGAGGATCGCATTCGTGGCATCAGACGAGGAGCTCTGTATTCCTACATAAGCGACCACGAGATGTACCATTGCCCGGGCGACAACCGGTATCAGACGGGCGCTAAGGAGCACCAGAGGATGTATCGCAGTTATGTCATCCCGGATGTCCTGTCAGCCGCCAGGAAAGGATTTCATTCCTGGACTGAGGCCCGTCACAAGCACTTCCCCAAGAAGCTGGAAGAGATCACGCACACCAGTCTTAAGTATGTCTTTGTCGAAAGCGAATTCCAGAATCCAAATTTCAACTACGATCACGGCGGCTGGAGTTTCGCTCCCTGGGTAGACGATCGATGGATAGATGAGTTGGCCACTTTCCACAGCAAGTCGGCAACTTTTGGCTTCGCCGACGGCCACGCGGAGAAACATAAGTGGGTCCATACCGAAACGTGGAAGATCTTTAACGAAGATTTACCCATATCCACGCTCCTGCCAGCCCAAGGTATAAACGAGGATTGGCGGTGGTGCTGGGAGCACTTCCCGTACCTGCACGAATCGGAGAAACCGCGCTGAGTCGGGCGCCGAACTATTCCAAATCCTTAGTTGCTCACTAATTCACCATAAATGGTAGGATCTATCAAAAGAATCTGAAATCGATTGAACATTTGATATAGATTTGGTAATCTAATAAGAGTAGAGGTCTTAATAGTTTTTCTAAATCGTTTCTATGGGAAATTTCTCATAGGATGATTCAAATCTAATCCATTAAAAAGGAGAGCAATTATGAGATTCTTAAAGGCGAAGTCGTTTTTAATCACAGCCGGATTGGTCCTTGCTATTTCAGGATTGATGTGTACAGGGGCTGAGCAGGCAGAGGCATCCCAAATGAGTTCGTCTGAGCCCACCCAGGTTGATGCGCCGATGACGCCGGCTGTCGTAGCCCACTTTCACCTAAGTGGTATGTTGAGTGAATCCCCCATTGTTGATCCATTTAGTCTGACAGTGGGACAGGTGATATCGCTTAAAACCTTAGTCGACCGAATAGAACAAGCGAGCACGGACAGAGAAGTCAAAGGTGTGATTCTGACTTTTGATAGGATGTATCTTGGATTTGGGCAATTGCAGGAGATCCGTGAATCCGTTGTTCACCTCAAAGCTGCCGGCAAGAAAGTCTATGTGCATGCAGAAGGCATGAATACCTTTGTGTATGGCTTGCTTTGTGCGGCCGATCATCTTAGTGTAGCACCACGGTCATCGGTTTGGCTAACAGGCATTTATGCTGAGTCACTCTATGTGAAGGGGCTTTTGGACAAGATTGGGATTCAAGCAGATTTTATGCACATTGGCGACTATAAGTCTGCCGCTGAGATGCTGACGCATACTGAACCCAGCGAGCCAGCCGATGAGAATGTCAATTGGTTGCTGGATGATCTTTACGGTTCCCTGGTAGACATGATAGCCCAGTCGCGGGGAAAAACAGCCGAGCAGATTCTCGCTCTAGTCGATGACGGTCCCTACCTGGCAGAGCGGGCCTTGGAAATGAGATTGATTGATGCTGTAGAGACAAGAGAAGAGTTCCTTACAAGGATCAACGCTGATTTCGAAGGAGAGGTAAGAATTGATAATCGGTATGGCCAAAAGAAGAAACCTCAAATCAACCTTGCCAATCCATTTGCATTATTTACAATCCTAGTCGAGATGCTGAAGCCGCCCCAGCAGTCACAAAAAGACGCGGTTGCTGTCATTTATGTTGAAGGCGTCATTTTGCCGGGTCACAGTCAACCGAACCTGTTTGGACAATCCGGTGCTGCTTTCAGTGGTGATATACGTAAGGCCCTTGAGATTGCAACCAGAGACAGTTCAGCAAAGGCGGTTGTGATGCGCGTCGATTCCCCGGGCGGTTCTGCTGAAGCCAGTGAAGTAATCCTAAATGCCACCCGGCAAGTTCAGGCCCACAAGCCACTGATTGTTTCAATGGGCAATGTTGCAGGCAGTGGTGGCTACTATATCTCGTGTGCAGCAGATGCCATATTTGCCAACGAGGTCACAATCACAGCATCCATCGGTGTCGTGGGCGGCAAACTCGTGACGACTGATATGTGGAACAAGCTGGGTGTCAACTGGGTCGGCTACAAACGTGGGGCTAATGCGGATATCTTCAATAGCGCCCAGCGTTTTGATGATTCGCAGCGTCAATTGCTCCAACGTTATATGCAAAAAGTATACGAGACCTTTAAGGGGCATGTGGCGAAAGGTCGTGGCAATAGACTTGCCAAATCTCTTGACCAGATGGCCGGGGGCCGTGTCTATACAGGAAAACAGGCCTTGGATCTGGGACTGGTAGATCACATTGGCGGGCTCAAGGAAGCAATCGATTATGCCGCATCTAAAACGTCTCTCAAAGACTACGAGGTCCGTGTCATTCCTCGTCCCAAAGACTTCTTCACAATGATGATGGAACAATATTCAGGGCAAGGCCAAAGGCCTACTGATATTACCATGCCCGACACGACAGCCCTGTTCCCTGGCAACCCAACCTGGGAGACCATCTTCGAACTCTTACGAAAGATCGAGCCACAGCGGGCGCATGCCCTCTACCAGGCACTGCAACGTATTGAATTGATTCGCCAAGAAGGTGTTATTACGATGATGCCTTTTGATATGATATTCCATTTGACTGGAGTCAAGTGAATTATGTTCCGCAATACAGAAAGTGAAGACATGAGGTCACATCTTAACTTATCAGTCATGTAAGATTGGCAGCTCGATTGCCCATGCGGATTGTTTGAACCGAGCTAGCGGTTGCACATGGACTCCACTTCAGCAGTGCCGGTGAAGGCGGTCAATACGAGTTTTTTCTGTTTGGTTACATGTGGGTGGTTTAGAGTGCGGGTTGGTACAAAGAAAAATGACACTATTTTCGTGCGTTGCAAAATGCCAAATTTCTTCGAAAAGTCACCTCTTTCAGGAGCTGGAAAACACCCTGATTTCCAGGTGACATTATGACACCAAAATGTCTCCACAAATATCAAATTTGACGATTGATGGAAGCATTGAACCTCAAGTTTTAGCCGAAAAGTGAATATTTTTTCGGAATTTTTCATTTTTTTCGGATTAAGTAGACGGTGAGAAAAAAATGTATCAATCATGTAATTCTTTTTGGGGATATTGGGGAAATTGCGGATATAATATCTCCGACATGCATTACAAACAGAATAGTGTGGACACCTATATGGAAAATTTTTGGCAAAGGATTCTAACCGTTAAGCGTATATTCAAAATATCACGTAAAAGCAAAAAATGCGTAGACTTTTTCAGTCAATTTTTTCCAGAAATCTTATCGTCTCTTTTAGTCTTGATAATCTCATCCTCGGCCGGCGCCTTGCTTGTCTTCCCATGTGCCGAAGGCTTCGGTAGCGATACTGTCGGCGGGCGAGGAGGCAGAGTCATCAAGGTCACCAACCTGAATTCATCCGGACCGGGAAGTCTTCAATCTGCTTGTGAAATGGCGGAGCCGCGGATTGTTGTATTTGAAGTCTCAGGTGTCATCGCCGGCGACATAGTCATCACTGAACCATATATCACCATAGCCGGACAGAGTGCTCCGGGCGCCGGCATTACGATACGGGGCATGCTAAGTACATTAGCCAAAAAGGACCGCGTTCACGATGTCGTTGCCCGTTTCCTCCGTGTTCGTCCAGATGCAGGCCGAGGTGCTCAACTCGATGCCATCCAGTTTTCGGTCGTTGACAAGGCAGTGCTCGATCATATTTCCTGCTCCTGGGCTGAGGACGAGATCATCGACATCTATAGTCACGCAACTAACGTCACAATTCAGTGGTGTACGATAGAGGAATCAGCCACAAAAGGTCATGCCAAAGGGCCCCACAATTATGGTCTTATTGCAGGACCTGGCAGCAACAGGATATCGATTCACCACAATCTTTTTATTCATCAGCGCAGACGTAATCCCGCCATAGCGACCGGCCCGGCGGATTTTCGCAACAATGTAGTCTATAACTTTCGCGATGGTTTCAGTCACGAAGGGCACCCTCCTAAACCTCCCTTCTCCATTGTCGGAAACTATTACAAACGCGGACCAAGTGACCCGAAGATATTTCCATTCTGCTTCTCTGGCAAAACGCCCTATTACCACCGTGATAATTACATCGAAGGTGTCGGAATAATACAGAATCCCTGGACTGAAGCTGACAAGCTATACGGGCTGAGTTATTATAAAAACAAAGGCGTACGACAAAACAATGAGCCTGACATGGCACCAGTTAAAACCTACAGCCCGAAGCAGGCTTATCAGCTAGTACTGGCCAGAAGCGGCTGTTTCCCACGTGACGCCGTGACTAAACGTGTCATCAATGACATCATAAAAGGCACCGGTTCGTGGGGACGTAAGGACCAGAAAAACCTTATGGAAGGTCTCAAGCCGGGAAAGGCTCCGCGGGATTCGGATAATGACGGGATGCTGGATCAGTGGGAAACGATCCACGGGCTTGATAAGACGAGAAATGACGCCAATCGGAAAATGCCTTCCGAATATACAGCGATCGAGGAATATCTAAATGAACTGGCTGGAAAGATGATTGGGAACGAAATTTTCTAAGATCCACCACTGAACATGTATTACGAAAAAACTTGAGATTTCCTGGATTGCGATTATACTGATACGTATTCTAACAGTTCATTTCGAAACAACCTAAAGTAAAAGGGAGTTATGTCATGAAGAACTCAACCACAGCAAATGTCCAAGAGGGAATGATCTCCACGTCACGTCGTGAGTTTTTGAAGCGTTCCACGACCGCAGTAGCTGGCAGCCTTGTTACTGGACTTTCCATTGCGCACAGCGCACACGTGGCAGGCAGCGACGCAATCCGTGTGGGTCTGGTCGGTTGCGGCGGACGCGGCACCGGTGCGGCGACACAGGTACTAAACGCCGACCGTGGCGCAAGACTTGTTGCCATGAGCGATGCTTTTCATGATCGGCTGCAAACGAGCCTTAGTAGCATGAAGCAGCAGGAGGACATCAGAGATCGCGTACTCGTGGACTCCGACCATCAATTCACCGGATTCGACGGCTACCAGCGGGTCATCGCCTCCGATGTAGACGTGGTGCTGCTGACCGCACCGCCCCATTTCCGCCCCATGCACCTCAAGGCTTGCATTGAGGCCGGCAAGCACGTATTTGCTGAGAAGCCGGTAGCCGTGGACGCACCAGGAGTGCGGTCTGTACTCGAGACTACAGAGCTGGCCAAAGAGAAAAACTTGTGCATCGTGTCGGGTCTCAATGGCCGATATTCGCCCGTGTTACAGGAAATCGTCGGGCGCGTCCAGGACGGCGCGGTCGGTAAGATTGTCGCTCTGCACGCGGCCCGCTACGGTGGCGGTGTCTGGGTCCGTCCACGCAAACCCGGTATGACCGACATGCAATACCAGATGCGCAACTGGTACTACTTCACGTGGCTGTCGGGTGACTTCAATGTGGAGCAATTCGTGCATCAACTGGACCGCATTGCTTGGATTATGAAAGATCAGTACCCGTTCCGCTGCTACAGCACGGGAGGGCGTCAAGCGCGCACAAGCCCAGACCACGGCCATATCTTTGACCATTTCAGCTCGGTGTTTGAATATCCCCAGGGCGTACGCGTATTCACGACCACGCGTCACCAACGTGGTTGTACCAGCGAATCGCAGGCCATCGTAATGGGCACCAGAGGGATCGCCGATCTGCAGGCAGGCACAATTACCGGCGAGAACCCATGGCAGGCTGCGCGCAGTGAGCGGATCAACAGCCATCAACTCGAACAAGATGCGTTTCTTGCTGCATTGCGCGCCGGAAAAGTGATAAACAATGGTGACTACATGGCCAAGAGCACCTTGATGGCAATTATGAGCCGGATGAGTGCATACACAGGCCGTAGTCTCACGTGGGATCAGGTCCTTAACTCCAAAGAGGACCTTTCACCGTCGGGATACACATGGGACGCTGAACCCCCCCAGGCGGAAGTGGCCGTACCGGGCGTTACCAAGTTTGTCTGATCACGAGTGGCCGAATTTTTCGTACTACGCTACGCCTGAGCGATGCTAACACGAGTATCTTTAAAGCAAAATGATGCCATTCGGCATGTCACCTCTTTCAGGAGCTGGAAAACACCCTGATTTTCAAGTGACATCTTGATCGAGTAGAGGTAATATAATGGCTCCTACCATGTGATCCAGAAATCTGCCAACATACCCCCTTATCACAAAGCATTCATCAGGATTCAGCAGTCGTGTAGCTGTCCGATGCTCCCTTGACAGATGCGGATGGTGTTTCCCGAATTTGGGGCGACGGAGCCTACGGCTCATCATGGTGTCCTCAGGATCGCCAGTTGCCTCAATCAGCTTGTCCCGCTACACATTTTCCAGGAAGCTCCACCCTCCCGCGGCGTGATAGCGATCCGTGATCTCGCTGGGACGCATCCACACCACGCGGTCAGGAAGATGTCTTCTGATCCGTTCCACCACCGTGACGAACGCCGGCCAGCCGACGCCCTTCGCTGGGTTCAAGCCTTGCCAGTGAGCGTACCAGATGCAATAGGGTGCCCCGGACTGAATATGATGAACAAGGATGCCCGACTTCCCATCTTCCGTGATGTAGTAATCGGGATCGACTCGCTTGGGATTGTTCTCCCAGATGCCGAAGCGGTCTTCGGCGTTGGGCATCAGGTCGTAGACGGCATACTCCCCGTCGCTGGCCTTCCGATGCATGCCGTAGTTACTCTCGCTGGAATTGAAGAAGCAGGGGACGGTGCGCCCGCGGAATCCCCCTTCTTTGGCCAGATTGAGCAGTGCTTTCCAGATGGCGGGGTTCGGCTCACCATGGCCGCTTGCACGCAACTCGGCATACCGGCGAGTGCAGGCATCGCAACCGCAACCCGGCCAGGTCAGTCCCGTGAACCTCACCGCAGCGAGCTGCCCCTCCGCAATGATACCGGCGAAGTAGCGATGGTATTCCTCCACGGTGATTCCAGGCTCGTGCAGCCACAATCCCTCGTGGATAGCGTCCTCCCGCTGCCGATCGGCAACGAAATCGAACAGGCCTTGGTGCGTCATCAGTTCCATGTGCGTATCAATGCCGCATCTCTGCGCTCGCCCGACTTGCCTAAGGTACGCCTTTTCCTCCTCGTTCGGGTCGCGCGAGATGCTGTGACCGCTCACACCAAGGATAGCACTTGATTCCCCGGCGATGCCCTGACGGGCGCAGTAGTCGAGGAAGGTCTCAAAGGCTTTGGCCCCTGCCACATGAGGACCCGTGTCGTCACAATAGAACGACAGGATCATTTTGCGATTCCGCAGATTGTCGATACCCTCCGCACAGGCCCGGCCCGACCGTCCGAGCGCCGCAACCACCATGTAGGCGGCAGCGCCGAGAAACCGGCGGCGAGTGCAGTGTCGCCTTGCTGTTGCCATCGTACGTCCTCCAATGAGACCTTTCCATTTCCGAACGCGAACAGTGCAGTCGAAAGGCTGCTGATATTGGACATTTTACAATTTGTTGGATTTGCCAGCAAGCGTTTGAGGTCGGCCAGATCTAACAGATCATCCGGAAATGATGGTCGGCCTTCACCCCACCACCTCGGCTAAGGGTGAGACGTCCCATAATATTTATCCTTGCTTCTTCTTTCCTTTATTAAGGCTCGACTTCAATCGGTAGCTGTCACCAACAATCTCAAGGATATGCACATGATGCGTTAATCTGTCCAGCAAGGCGCCCGCTAATCTTTCGTCTTCGGCAAACACCTGTGGCCAATCCGCAAACGGCAGATTTGTCGTTACAATCAGGCTTGTCTGCTCATAGCACCGGCTGAAGAAGCCAAACAGATGTTCGGCGCCAATCCGATCCAAAGGGATGTAGCCAAGCTCATCTATGATAATGAGGTTGCAGCGCTGAATGTTTTTTTCCAGCTTTAATATCGTTCGTTCCTGCCGAGCCTCGATGTAAGTGTTCACCAATTGTGAGGCGGTAATACGCCGAGGTACCCCGCCAAAGTATTCAAAGGCTCGCACGTGGCCGTCCAGAAATGACTCGAGGTTGCCCTTTTCACACGGATACACGAAGGTGGCCTTGGAATAACAGAGCTTCATCGAGAAAAACTGACACTTTCGCTCTATACCATTGTCAAAGATCCATCCCTCATGCCAGTCCACCTGTGCTTCTTCGCCCGGCTCAAACTGCAGTGGCATGAACACCTCTTTTTGACGATTGGCTGCTTGCCTGATGTACAACTGTACCGTACCGTAATGGCCCTTGAAGCCATATTCGTTTCGGAGACGTTCATATATCCTCTGACCGGTCTGACGTTGCTTAAGCCGGGCGTGTTTGTTTTGCTCAAGCCACGCGTCAATAATATGCCGGACCGGCTCGATGACCGGACTTGGACGTGGCTTACTTAACCGGTAGCCCGGCGGAATCCTCAGTTCCAATGCCTTGGCTATGGTTTTGCGGGAGTGATGGAGTTCTTTAGCCACATCCCGCTGGCTTTTTCCTTCGATGACTACCTTACGCCTAATCAATTCATAATGTTCCACCGCCAACATCCTTTCTGACCTTTTGCATCTGGAACCATTTCCAAATACAAAATATCGGTCAATTGCGGTGGCCCCCCTTTAGGCGCTTTTTACAGATCTAAGATTTGCATCTGCTGACCCCCTTTTCGGCGCTTTTTACCAGTCACCAGGTTATTTTGTATAGACGGTAGGCATTGACGAGGAAAAGATACTGAAATACGTGGAATGGCAAGGTCGCCAGGATTCAGGTCAAACTAAGTTTGAATTTTGATTTTTCAAGTGTCACAGGCTTGCCCGTGGGTATCTACTAAGTCATTTAATAGTAGTGGCTTAAATCAAGAAAGTGGAGAGAAGGTGAGGAAACCGAATCTGGAATGCCCGCCGTGTCGCGGACATTCGCCGCGTTGCGTCACAACGGGCGTCGCGACAGGTAGGATAGAGAGGTGGTGTGCTCTGCTGAGAGTGATGGTATTACGGCCTTTGAACACTCAACGCCGAATCCTTCTTCCTCATTAGAGGGGCCCAGGACAATCTGATTGAGATACTACACTTTCTCGCGGTAATTCGCTCAAAGTCCAGTACGCGTGGATTGTCCTGATCATTTCTACAAGCTTTTTATAATCAGAGGGCTTGACAATGTAACCGGTAGCACCGAGTCTAAAACTCCCAGCTATATCTTCTTCATCATCGGAGCCGCTCAGGATGACAACAATGATTTGCTTTAATGCGTCGTTAGTCTTTACAGCCATCAGAAATTCAAGGCCATTCATCTGGGGCGTATTCAAATCTGCAAGTACAACCCACGGCTTCTCGTTGTCCTCATTTTTTAAATACTCCAGAGCCTCTTTGCAATCTGCTAAATGAATCAGAGGGTTTGTAATCTTCAAATCCTCAAGCGCACGTTTAAACATCATTACATCGATGTTGTCATCATCCACAAGTAATATTGGCATTGAGTCTTTCATCTGAACTTCTCCCATTTAGCTGTTTCAATCAAGTTTATTCGAGACAAAAACGACGTCAGTTAGCTTGTTGATCAGCTCACATTGACACAGATTGACCTTTTGTGTTTTTGAAACAAATAAAAAAGAATAAGACGGTGATAAAGCCGATGATATCGGCCAGCAAGTCAGTAAAGCTCGCCGTTCGGTTGACAAGGGGCTGGGTTAGCTCGTCAATAGCGCCCAGAGTCAAAACAGCAATGAACAGAAGCGAAGCAGACAGCAGCGAACAGGAGGTCCTAAGCGAGAGAATGAAAAGGAACGTAATCACCCCGTAGGCCACGACGTGCTGGAGCTTGTCGAGACCGCTTGCTTGCAGCTGGTTCGGTAATACCTCTGGCGGTAGGTGAGTAATGAAGACAACGATTGCGGTGAAAACAACTGCAACGATCAGCCACTTAGTATAGAAGACGTTTTTGATGTCCACCATTATCCATTGAGACCTGTTATGGTTTAAGGAACCAAGGAAGCAAACCGGTATATCCCGTATACTCTCAGGCTTATTGAATAGGCGCTCGTCAAGCCACCCTGGCTGGGAACGAGTGACGAGCTGTGTTTCAACGTGTGACTATTAAGGTGCAATTGATGATCCGTGTGAAGTGGCTGCGATTGCATGCCGATTACCAGAGAAGGATTCCTCAATATCACTTAAGTAAGCCTTCAGGACTTTTCTGTCATCAAACTCTTCTTCTGCCTTTTTCCTGCTTTCTATTCCCATTTGATGCAATTTCTCAGTACGCGTTTCTAAGAATTGTAGGATATAACGACTTAAATCTGCCCTATCACCAACTTTAATGAGATATCCATTTTTACCATGTTCAACTGTATCTTTGCATCCCTTCCAATCGGTTGTTATAATGGGTTTACCACAAGCCATTGCTTCAAGAATAGAGCGTGGAACACCCTCGTTATATTCCGAAGGCAAAACAACCACGTCAACCTGCTGCAGCACTATTGCCACGTCATCAGACGGCGGCAGGTACCTAATAATTCCTTTCCTTTGCAGAGCCATGATGCGCTCTAAAAGCTCTTTGGATTCTTTCCTGCTATCATCGACTATACCCATAATTCAAAACTCGGCATTGTAGTTTCCCTCGAGGTAGATGTTTTCGGCTGCTTTCATAAAAAGATCGTATCCTTTTTTGGGAACCAGACGACCAAACATAAAAAATATTCGTGGTTTATTGTTAGATAAAGATGATAATGGGTGAAAAGCTTCAAGATCGACACCTGAGCCAGGAATACGCCTGCAAAGATTTTCAGGCAGCAGATGACGCCGGACTATCATTTGCATGTCTTCGTTATTCTGGAAAAACACCCTCTTCGAACCGGCTAAGGCAAATTTATACAAATGAGAAACCAAGTGGTTGATTAATCCATTCTTTTCGAATACTTCACCAAGACCTGATACGTTCGCTATCTGTTCAAATCTAAGGAAGCGTCTACATATGCCTGTATACAGATTACACTTTACAGTAAAGGTCAGGATTATGTCAGGCCCTATAGTTCGAAGCAGGCGGAACAACCCAACACAAGAAACCACTTCTCGAAAAGGATTCATACTCCGCCGACTCAGAGACAATCCATAATGTTTGACTCCCATTTCAGTCAGCCGGTCCACGTAATCATCAAACGGAGCTATAACAGAGACCTCATGTCCATTTTCTTGAAGAGTCTGGATAAGATTCTTTCGGAAATTGTAAACATACCAAGATGTGTTAGCAAGTATGCTTATTTTCACGGCTTACGACCATTCATGAATGAGTTATTGTTTGACTCACACATTTGTTCTCACAGGATAGCCACGCCTGGAACATCAAAATATTCCATAAGTAATTCAGCCAATTTCGTTTTCCCGAGAGGTGTTCGACCCATTTCTCCCGGATCGTCTCCGGACGAAAAAATCCTTCCTTCCTCAAGCGTGCCTCATCTAACAGCGACTCAGCCCATTCCCGTAGCGGACCGCGCAGCCAATCATGTATGGGTACACCGAAACCGGCTTTGGGGCGCTCAATCAACTTTTTGGGCACATACTTATACAGGACCTGTCGCAGCAGCCATTTCCCCGAATTGCGACGTATCTTCATCGACAGTGGTATCTGCCATGAGAATTCCACCACACGATGGTCCAGCAATGGAGCACGAGCCTCAAGGCCAACTCCCATACTGGCCCGATCCACTTTGACTAGAATGTCGTCGGGTAAGTAAGTGACTGTATCCAGGCTCATCATGCGTTCTACAAATCCCGGTAGATTTGCCCACTGCCTTTTTTTTGTGAGAATGGTATCAGCCTCACGGCCTGCCAACAACACCTGTTCCGTGTGTTCCCATTGGCTTACCAAACGATGATAAAGCACATCAGGATCTTCCATTGTCAGGACATCTGCAATCTTGTAAAATTTATCTCCGAAGGTACCCTGTGTCCCAAACCGCTTTAAAAAGGGGGAAAGCATGAATGCCATCCGGTCCCATTGGTCCGAGCTTGGTAAGCGAAGCATCCGGGCGGCAGCCCGTCGAAAAGGCGCCGGGAGCCACACGACTTTCCGCCAAATATCGGGTCCGATGAAGTACCGGTTATATCCCCCAAAACTCTCATCGCCGCCATCACCGGACAGAGAGACGGTTACATGCTTGCGCGCCATTTGGGAGACCAGAAAAGTAGGGATCTGTGACGCATCGGCAAAGGGTTCATCATATAACGTTGGGAGGTACGGTATAACGTCCATGGCCTCTTTCGGTGTCACATACAACTCGGTATGTGCCGTTCCCAGGTGACGGGCCACTGCCTTGGCATGTACCGCTTCGTTGTATCGATTTTCATTAAAACCAATTGTAAAAGTCTTCACCGGACGCGTGCTTTGCGCCTGCATCAATGCCGTTATCGTCGAGGAATCAACACCGCCGGAGAGAAAAACCCCCAGGGGGACATCCGCCTCCATTCGCAACGCCACCGCATCCCGCAGAAGGGCATCGAGGTGAGCGACGGCCTGATCTTCCGTACCGTTAAAAGGATTCGCATACCCCGCTTCAACAGCATCTTTTGCGGACCAGTAGGGGACAGGCATCAGGGGATGCTTCACAGGATCGGTAACAGTTAGGAGCGTTCCCGATGGTAGCTTGTAGATATCCTGGTAAATGGAATAGGGAGTCGGGACATAATTATAGCGCAGGTAGAGGGCGAGGGTATCGCGATCAATCTGACCCTTGAATTCAGGATGGGCACGCAGGGCTTTCAATTCCGAACCAAATAAAAAGGTCTTCCTTATCCAACCGTAATACATGGGTTTTTGGCCCAAGCGGTCACGTGCCAGGTACAATACGCGATCCTTTCTATCCCAGAGGGCAAAAGCAAACATGCCATTAAAACGCTGGATTGCCTTTTCCAGGCCCCACCGGCTGATACATGCCAGCATCACCTCCGTGTCCGAACGCCCGCGGAAAGTAGCACCCAGCCCTTCTACATCTTTGCGCAAGTATTTGTAGTTATAAATCTCTCCATTGAACGAGATCACATATCGTCCACATAGAGAGACCATAGGCTGGTGGCCTAACGGAGATAAATCCAGGATGGACAGGCGGGCATGCCCCAAAGCTACACCAGCAGATTCATCGGCCCAGATACCGGAATCGTCCGGACCGCGGTGGCGAAGCGTTCTGACCATTCGGCGAATAATAATTCCGCCATTGCCTATTTCACTGCTTAAAAATCCTGCTACGCCGCACATCAGTTTTTTTGTATCCGACTGCACACCGGTAGGGAGCAGTATCGCTGAAAACAATCCTCTCCAGTCCAGAATCCTCCATCATTTTTTGTATCTGGTCGGCTGTAAATCTTTTTTCAATCCTCGGAAGAGTATCCAAAGGGAATGTCCTGAAAAATCGATTGAACAAATCTTGTAATTCATGGGGACTCAATGAGGTTTGTTCGAAGCGGCTCCACTCATCGCCGAATCCTTTAACCGTTCCAAGATTGCTGTTTTTTTCCATTTGTTTGTTTTAACCCTTTTTTTAACTTTATCCTCATCAAGTCGTCTTCTGACGATATTGTCAGTTGTTTCACTTCTAAGGTTTCACGACAAACTGCTAGTGCCGTTTCCAGTTAGTGAGTTTCGTGTATTTCATATCCTTTAGGCAACCTTCTTTCGACTGCGACGATACGATTTCCAATCTTCAAGACTAATCTCACGAGTACGATTACGCCAACTAAGG
>JBGVTO010000015.1:0-10136 GCA_041862635.1 Phycisphaerae bacterium
CATTGCAGCTATTCTTACCATATGCCTTTTGGTCTGTACGCTTTGACCACATCGAGCGAGCCCGGTATGGCCGTGGCAGCCGACCGCAATCCATTCATAGACTCTCCTGCTGCAGAAGCTCAGGGCAAGATCGACCTGTGGCCTGGCTTCAATCCTGAAGGTGGCAAAGAAATCATCCAAATTGGAAACGCTCTTGCTCACCAGGAAGATGGGCAGAACGTCTTGTTTATGGATAGCCATGTGAGCTTTGAAAAGACGCCTTTTTGCGGTGTTAATGACGATAATATCTACACCTTCTGGGACGGTGGAGATATTCGTACAGGCGGCTGCTTGCTTATACCTGGAACCAGTGAGCCAAAGGATAGATTGGATTCGTTCCTGGTAAACGATGGCGAAGGCAGCGAGCCCCAACCAAAAGGCAGAGGGTGTTTTCTGGCCGATACCACGGTGTGGGTAAATGGGGCACTCGTGCAAATCTCTAAAGTTACCGCTGGCCAGACGGTCGGCAAAGTCGGCTGTCTTACAATGGCGGTACAAATCGAGAAACTCCAGGAGCATGAGGGAACCTTCGAGTGCCGCGATATAGTGCTCGAAAATGGCAACTGCATCAGTGTAGTGGATGCACATTGCTTTATGCTTGATTCGGGACGGTGGGTCGCAGCACCGGATTTAAGAAGCGGCCTCATGCTAAAATCTTTAAAAGGTCCAATTGGTATCAAGAGCGTTGTAAAAAGACCGGCGCCTTATGTCGGTAAGGTGTACAATCTTAAAGTTAAGGATGGCGAGCAGTATTTAGTAGGCCAAGACGGTGTGGTAGTGCGCGATTGGTAATGCAGCCTGTTGGCAGCAGTTTTTTATGGATAGCCGGATTGCATAGAGACAGTTCCTGCGTTTGTTCTATTTGGACGGCCTTGTGTGAACGAACACAAGGCCGTTTATTATTTTGGTGAGTGTTGATTTCAACCATTTGAGCGAACATAGAATTTGTCTTGGCCTAACATTTATGTTAAACTTTATTTTTCGTTTTTAAGGGAATTCAAAATTGGGACAAACGCTTGCTTACAAGATACTTGGCAACCACCTTGTCGAGGGCAGTCTTATCGCCGGCGAGCAGATTGGTATTCGTATTGACCAGACGCTTACCCAGGACGCCACGGGGACAACGGCGTTTTTGTTGTACGAATCCATGGGGGCGGATAAGGTTAAAACCGATTTATCGGTCAGCTACGTTGACCACAATATGGCCGGCTTCGGCCCGGAAAACCACAACGACCATTTGTACCTGCAAACGATAGCTGCAAAGTGCGGAGTTTATCATTCGCGGGCGGGCAACGGCATCTGTCATCAGGTTCATTTAGAGCGGTTCGGCAAACCCGGGGTAACTCTGTTGGGCAGTGATTCGCATACACCGACTGCCGGTGGAATCGGTATGTTGGCTATCGGGGCCGGCGGACTGGACGTGGCGGTGGCGATGGCTGGCGGGCCGTTTTACATGAAATGTCCAAAAGTTTTAGGAGTAAAACTTACCGGCGAATTGAACGACTGGGTGGCTGCGAAGGATATTATTCTAAAGCTGTTGAGCATACTGACAACAAAGGGTAACGTCGGCTGGGTGGTCGGGGATTTCGGCGAGGGCGTAGGGCGGCTGTCTGTGCCGCAGCGGGCAACAATAACTAATATGGGGGCGGAATTGGGCGTAACAACAAGTATCTTCTCCAGCGATGAAAGAACAAGAAAATTTCTGTCCGCCCAGAAACGAGAAAAAGATTACCAGCCCTTAGCAGCCGATTCGGATGCCGAATATGACCGTATCATCGAGATAAACCTCACTGAGCTTGAGCCGATGGCGGCCTGTCCGTCTTCGCCGGATAACGTCAAGCCGGTTCGCGAAATAGCCGGTGTCAAAATCGGTCAGGTGGTGATAGGAAGCTGTACGAATTCGAGCTTTGCAGATTTGATGATGGTGGCGGAAGTATTAAAAGGACGGCGTATAAATAATATGGTCGAGTTTGCAATCGCTCCGGGCAGCAGAGAAGTTCTGAATATGTTAGCGGAGAACGGGGCATTGGCGGATATGATTTCGGCAGGCGCCCGGATTTTGGAATCGGGCTGCGGGCCCTGCATTGGTCAGGGCTTTTCACCGGCGGATGGTGTAGTGAGTCTGCGGACGTTTAACAGGAACTTTGCAGGACGAAGCGGGACAAAAGGTGACAAGGTCTATCTGGTCAGTCCGGAGACGGCGGTTGCTTCGGCTCTGACAGGCCGAATCACCGACCCGCGTAATTTGCCGGAATTGCTTGGACTCAAATATCCGAAAATCGAACTGCCGGACGAATTTGCCGTCGATGATAGTATGATAGAGCTGCCTCTGAGCGAGAAGGATGCGGCAGAAGTGGAGGTTTTGCGCGGGCCTACGATTGTGGTGCCGAAGCCGCCTGCGCCATTGCCGCAGAAACTGACGGGTAAGGTGCTGATTAAGTGCGGCGATAAGATAACCACCGACCATATTATGCCGGCAGGTACTTTTCTGAAACTGCGCTCAAATGTGCCCGAATACGCAAAGGTGGTTTTCAACTGCTTCAACCAAAAGGGTAAGCCGACGTTTGCCGAACGGGCACTTCAATTGAAGGAAGAAGCGATAGCCGGTGTCATTGTGGCGGACGAAAGCTACGGCCAGGGCTCATCCAGAGAGCACGCCGCACTTTGCCCGATGTATCTGGGTGTGCGGGCGGTCCTCGCAAAAAGTATAGAGCGAATCCACAAGGCAAACCTGATCAATTTCTGCATCGTGCCAATCGAATTTGCCGAGCCGGCTGACTACGATAAAATCGAGTGTGGTGATGAGCTTGTGATAGATAATCTGCTTGAAGCAATCAAGGGCAGTGACAAGGTTGAGATTGTAAATGCGACCGGCCCATTCGAATTTGTCGGCAGGCTGGAGCTTTCCGAACGCGACCGGGAGATTTTGCTTTCGGCCGGACTTCTGAATTACACGCGCAAAAAAGCAAATGAGTGAGAAAATAATAAGCATCTTCGGGACTGGCAGGGCCAGGGCGGGCGATGCAACTTATCAGTTGGCGTACGAAGTAGGCAAGCTTTTGGTCCAGGCCGGCTTTACTATCGCCAACGGTGGATACGGCGGAACGATGTTGGCTGCGGCCAGAGGGGCAGCCGAAGCCGGTGGTGAAGTAATCGGCGTTACGTGCTCGGCTTTTAAGAGCAGTAAAGCTAACAAATACGTTACCCGTGAAATTGTTACCGGTTCGCTTGATGAACGGCTGGATACACTGATAAAATTGGGGCAGGCTTATGTGGTGCTGCCCGGTGGAACGGGAACACTGCTGGAACTGGCAAAGGTCTGGGAATTAAAAAACAAGGGCTTTCTCGAAACAGATAAACCGATTATACTTGTAGGCGGATTCTGGAAGCCGTTGGTTGATATGGTTGCAAGCGACGACCCGGACAGCAGCCGATATGTAAAGCTGGCAGATGAACCGGAACAAGTTATCGAATTGATTAATGGTGGTTAATGACAATGGAATTTAAGACTGTTGATATGGGTACAAAACGGGCGATCTTGATTGTGGCATTTTTAATGAGCGTTTCTGTTCTTGGTGCGGAAACTGCACGCCTAACACTGCTGCGGGACGGCTTTATCCTGAGAGGAGTTGATGGCAAATTTATCGAATCTGACAGTAACGATGTGTGGTTCTTTGAATTTGCTGCGGACGTGAATGATTATAGAGGTCGAGCCTCCGCAGGGACAAGGTTGGAGCTGCTGCCGTCCTCGGAGCTGGAAAAGATGATTGCTGATGTTAACGAGCGTTCTGCTGCGGACTACAGGCTCTGGGGCTGGGTTACGAAATACAAAGGCAGGAATTTTATATTCCCGAATTATTTTTTCCCCCTCGGCAAACTAAGCAGGCCGCAGCCTCAAGCACCTATAAAAACCCGGCTAAAAGAGCGAAAGCCAACCGAGGGCCCATCTGCAAAAGAGTCTGAGCAGCAGCCCGATATCAGTGAGCCGAATGATGTATTGGCTATACCACAGGAGATTATAGAAAAACTAAAGGCTGGGAGGATTGTGCGTCCTGAGGAGTTGGGCCGGACTCCGAAGGTAAAAAAGGAAGTAGTTGATTCGGCCTCGAAAAAGAAAGCCCAATTAGAGCAGGATTCTATCTTAGCTGACAGGAGCGCATTTTTGGTTAGGCAGGACGACGGCCGGCTTGTATTTGTCCTTGATGCTTTTGGCCGAAATGTCCGGCCTGTATCATTGCGGCTGCTGCCGTGCGAGGTGCTGGAGCTGGCCGAGCAGGAACAATCTGCTGTTCCCGAGCCGGTGCGGTTTAAGATAGCAGGGATTGTGACTAAGTACAAAGGCGAAAACTATCTGCTGCTGCAGAAGGCAACCCGCGTTTACAGCCACCAAAACTTCGACAGATAAACCCCGTTAGAAATTCCATAACGGGGTAATAATATGATGCAAATTCCGTAGCATATCACAGCCCCGGATAATGCTATGGGACAGCAGGGAAAATTTTTAACGGGGTAAAGGAGACAACCGTGCCCCACAAACTCGACCAAATACTGATCTCATGGTCTCAAAGGGACTTTCAGAAAAGACTGGAACAGTTTCGGATTTCAACATTTGAAACCACTTGGTTTCGAGATGACGATCGTAAAAGAGACAAAGTAAAAGATATTGTGGAAGATGTCTCAAAGCGTGGAGACGAGGCGGTTGTTGAATACACGGAGAAGTTTGATGGAATCAAACTGACACCTGAGGAATTTCGTGTTAGCAAAAGGGATTTGGAGGGAGCTCACCAGGGAGTTGATAATGACCTTTTGGCGTCAATTCGCCAGTCCATTCAAAACGTGCGCAAATATCAACAAGAAATTTATGTCGGAAACAGAAAACATCCGGGGATAAAATACACACCGATAGAAAGGGTGGGTGTATGTGTGCCGGGTGCATCAGCGCCTTTGCCCTCTACGGTAATAATGACGGCCGTACCTGCGCAGGTAGCAGAGGTGAAAGAAATTGTAGTAGTTTCACCCCCAAGATACAACGGCAGTATTCACCCAGTAATCTTAGCAGTTTGCCACGAATTAGAAGTTAAAGAAGTCTATCGTATCGGTGGCGCACAGGCTGTGGCTGCATTGGCGTTTGGCGACAAAAAAAGTGGCAGAATAAAAGTTGATAAAATTGTTGGGCCTGGCAATGCGTGGGTGCAGATGGCAAAACGTGAAGTCTTTGGAGCGGTTGATATTGATTCTATAGCAGGCCCAAGTGAGGTATTGATAATTGCAAATGACAAAGCAAAACCTTCGTGGATTGCAGCTGATATGCTCAGCCAGGCTGAGCATGATCTGGGAAGCGCAATGTTGTATACGAACTCACAAAATCTTGCAGAGGGAGTCCTCGCTGAACTTAAAAGCCAGGTAAAAAACTTGCAGAGAGTAGAATCGACGATCAGATGCATAATAGAACTCAGCAAGATAGTAGTATTTGAGAATATGAACGATGTGATTGTGGCGGCGAATGCATTTGCAGCAGAGCATTTAGAGATCCAATGTGGCGAAGAAAGCAGGGAAATCGAGAAGGAAATCGAAAACGCTGGTGCAATCTTCATCGGTGATTATTCACCCGTTGCGGTTGGCGACTACTGGGCGGGTCCGAGCCATACGCTGCCTACAGGTTTAACTGCAAGGTTCTTTAGTGCCTTAAGTGCCAATGATTTTATCAAGTCAACGAGTATTATCGAATATGACAAGAAGAAATTGGCTGAAAGTGCGGAGGATATTATTCGGTTGGCTGAGGTTGAAGGCCTCGATGCCCACGCGAAAAGCGTCAAAATAAGACAGCAGAGCTAAGCTCGTCGAACCAAGTATCAAACTTCCCAGTTGAGTTTTTCCTTATACTTATAGTAAAACCTGCCCAGAATGTGAGCCCCTATCATTGCTAGGTAAATAAAGCAGGTTGACCTCAAGGCGTATCTTGCGTTAAAGATGGCATTTGTAACCTGCGATAGATAGAGCAAAATGGGTTCCAAACCTTTTGATTGTGGCGGCGGTGGTATAACTATGCTGAGCACCGCAAAAAAGCTGGCAAAGAAAACTACTACGGTTAAGTATGCGGAAAAAGTTTTAATTACCGATTTGATAATTAACATCGGCTTTAACCCGCTGATTGAATCATTAAGAAAACCTGCCAAAAGCGCCATAGGAAAAAATAAAAGCCCTGCTGAGGTGAGCAGCCAATAGAGAAGGTCTGTTTTTCTTGTGAGGATATAATAAACAGCCGCGGGCCAAAAGCAAACGACGATACAGGCCAAAAAAATACCGGCACATTCGATCATCTCTCCTTTTGCCAGTGATGACTGGAGATTCATATCAGGTGCGCGCAGTCCGCCTTTTGTGCTGTCAATTATACACCAGGATAAGTAATACAGCACGTAGCCGGCAAAAAGCACGTAAAGTGCTGCAATTATAAGCTCACTAATCGGCCAAATCTGTTGCAAAGCGAACTGGTATGCCAAACTGATCAAAATTGGGGCGCAAAAAAATATTACTAAGTGAATGAGACCCGAAATGCTTAAGGGGTATAAGAATATATCAATAAGCCACGGCAGCTTACGCTGGACAGGAGCGGCGGTTTCGGGTTTTTCTGCGGATTCTTCTTCAGGCTCCTGCTCATATTCGGCTGTTTTCTCAGGGATGTCGGGTTGGCTGAGGGGAAGGTCTTGAATTTTGTCTTTTTGTGGCATATCCAGGAGGGCTGAATCATCAACGTAACTCTTTGAACTGTCTTCGGGAGCTCCGGCATTATTTTGCTCTGTGACGGAGCTGGTGGTTTGTATTTTTGGCACAACAATTATATTCTTGCATTTTGGGCATTTGCCCTTTTTGCCCGCGTGGGTTTGGGGGACACTGAATTTCCGGCCGCAGGTGTTGCACCGAAACTTAATTGTACAATCCGCCTTATCCACTTTTTAAGCCTCCCTTTTTAGGCCCTGCATTTGGTGGTGTTATAAAACCGCTCTATTGAATAAGACGCCTTACGGCCGATTTTATTCAATCCGAATTAGCTGCGACTACTTTTCAGCCTGCAAGTCCCAGTTGAATTTTTCCTGATACCTCCAGTAGAACCGCCCTAAAATGTGAGCACCTACCAATGCTAAATAGGTAACGACAGAACGAATGATAAAAATCCAAAGCTTCGATTCCTGCACTTCCGTGTAGAGCATACCGATTAACACAACCGGTGTGACAAACAATAAAACAAGTCCGCAGTATGGGTAAAACGCGCTGGATATTGAGCGAATTAGCAAACGAGGGTTAAGGCCTATAGCCGAGTCGAACATAATAACGGCCAACAGCCCCATCGGAAAAAGGAAGACCGCATAGATTAGTAACAGCCAGAAGATTATGTCGGCTCTCTTGGCGAACAGCATATAGAGAACAAACGGCGTAAAGAAAATCGCAAGACAACCGATTACATTCACCGCCTGCCAGAACATACCCATAAAACCTGGGGTTGCACCTAATCCCTCAGGCGCTCGCACGCTCCCATCGGCACTGTCGCGGACACATTCGGTAAAATACCAATATATGTAAAAGAAAATAACGATATGAATAACTATAGTGACAAGAAAGAAAAGACAAGAAAGCTGGATAGGAAGAATCGTCCATAGAAGATCGATTAACAGCGGTACTCCGATGAAAATCGCAAGATTCTTCAAGCCCGGTACGCTGAATGGATATAGAAATATGTCTATGAGCCAAGGCAGCCTGCGTTCATCAATGAGTTCCTCTTCGATCTCTGGTTCGCATTCGTAAGTCTCTTCGGAGATGCTGGTTTGGCCCCTTTGAAAAGGGTCGATTTTGTCTTTTTCCTCGACGTCCAAAAGAGTTAAATCGTAGGCGGAGTGTTTGGGTGTGGTTTTTATTTTCTCGGGACCATTTTGATTTGGTGTGGTCTCTTTGGGCTGGGCTTTGGGGATGTGGATTATATAATAGCATTTAGGGCATCTAATTTTTTTGCCTGCATAGCTTTCGGAGACGGTGGATTTATGGCCGCAGTTGTCGCAGTAAAACCTGATAAAGGGATCCGCCTCAACCACTTTCAATCCTGCCTGAATATTTTGCGGTTTTGCCGTATAAAAAAATATATTTAGCCCCAAGTTTCACTGGGGGTTATTTAGCTGGTAAAAAAATCATAATTGTCAGGATACTAATTTTTCTTTTATCAGCTCCGAAGCTTTAAGCAAGTTGCTGGGGCATTTATCGCCGCCCACACATTATTGATTCGGATATCTCTTGGAGTTCGTTTGCTCACAACTGACTTACCATCTTAATGCCGACAAGCTTGTTGTCCGTAGTTATCAACTCACTTCTCAAGTTGTCATAATAGAGAATTGTAAAGCGCCCTTTCGAATCTGTCCTGTCCGGTTCGCCATAGGCGGTGATGATTTGATTGCGACTGGCTCCCATGGTAACGCCCTTTTTTGTCCTCTCGGCAAAAGTAGTCACATGATAAAAGCCTGGGTATCCTTCTGAATAGCACTTGATATAATTGATGCCAACCGTTGGGTTAAGTCCGAAAAGAAGACCTCTCGAAGAAATATAGTCCAGCCTTACCACGTCTTGCATAACTGCTTCAATCTTATCAGGCTGCCCAATATGTTTTATGACCTCTTCTTTCGACATACCGAACCTGACAGGCCCAACACCGACGCCCAGTTCAATCACCAAGGCCTCGCTGGGTTCAACTACCAAGTCCTCGCTGGGGCTGGCAGCTATTTCGTCATCACTGTCCGGTGCCGGTGTTTCCTTTTTGCAGCCGGCCAAAGTAAATACAACAATAGCGGCACACAAAATTACAATTGTTTTTTTGGGGTATTTATTTCCGGCCATAACAACCTCCATTAAATTGACAACCTCTACAAATCCGTTACGTCTTATTATTTTGAATATGACATTAACACAGGGTCTCTGTGAATTATCACTCGGCCAGCTTTTCTTTTATAAGTTCCGCGGCTTTTTTGAGGGCGTCGTTGATTTTTTTTGGTTCTTTACCGCCGGCCTGTGCCATTTGAGGCCGTCCACCTCCTCCTCCGTCAATTATCGGTGCGATTGCCTTGACGATGTCGCCGGCCTTTAGGCCCTTCTTGATGAGGTCGTTGGTTATACCCGCCAGGAGTGTTGCCTTGTCGTCATCCTCGAAGCCCAGAACGATAGCGGCGGATTTTGCCTTCTTCTTGAGCATATCGATAGCTTCACGGGCCTGCTCGATATGTGTGCCGTCCAGTCGGCCGATGATTATGGAGGTCTCGCCGATTTTTTCACATTTTTGAAGAAGCTGTTTTGCCTCGGCCATAACATCAGAGCCGGATGCCTTGGCCGCGCTCCTGAGCTCCTTGGAGAGCCTTTTATTGTCCTTTATCAACTGGCCTACCCGCTCAACAATCGCTTCCGAGGGGACCTTCAGCATCGCTGAAAGCTCATCGACGATGTCACTTGCCTTTTCGAGACAGGCGTTAAGGCCGGTGCCGGTCAGTGCGGTAATCCTGCGGACACCGGCAGAGATACTTTCTTCTTTGATTATCTTAAAGCCGCCTATTTGTCCCGTATTATCGCAGTGCGTCCCCCCGCAAAATTCTCGCGAAAAAGCTTCTTCAAGCAGTTTTTCGTTTGCCGCACCGATAGCCACTACCCGAACCTCGTTGCCATACTTTTCACCGAACAGCGCCATAGCCCCCAGTTTTTCCGCCTCAGCCCTTGGCATCACGACACAGGTTAAGGGCAGGTCGGAAGCTATTTTTTCTCTGACCAAATCCTCGACCTTTTTGAATTCCCTGGCGGTGAGTGCTTTGGGGTATGTAAAGTCAAATCTCAAATAGTCCGGGCCGACGTAACTGCCCTGCTGGACTACTGATTTGCCTAACACCTGCTGCAGCGCCCACTGGAGCAGGTGGGTGGCGGTGTGGTTTTTCTTCGTCGCGGCTCTGTCTCTGCTGACTATCGCACGTACCTTTTCGCCGACTTCGAATGAACCCTCTTTCATCTTGCCAGCATGAAATACACAATCAGCGAGTCCAATCGTTTTTTCAACAATGAATCGGCCATTGGGGGAT
>JBGVTO010000016.1:0-11624 GCA_041862635.1 Phycisphaerae bacterium
GAACACTTTATAACAGGCATCTGACAAATTTGGCTCGACTTTACCGATAGATAACATAGAGGGCTTCTTAATTGTAAGTGTTGATTAAAAAAGAGCTTATGCACATTCTTAAAGTAAGACAGTACAACTAATCACCCGAGGGTTTTTCCAAATTTTTCTTGATAAGACAAGCAGGCATTGTTTTAATTTATTCTATACATAATCAGGAGAAGAAAATGGTCAAGCATAGTATTTTCTACTATCCGTATGCGTCCTTTAAGGATGATCAAGTTTCCCTATTGAAAGCTGCCGCTCTGTACTTCGACAAGCTTTACATTCTTGATCCACTGAAGGCATGCTGGGGCATGATTGGGCCGGGAGGGAGAATGCATGAGCTCAGGCTCCTCGAGCAGGAAGGGATCCTTGAGCGTGTGGCGCCTGAAGAGGTGCTGAAAGAATACGAAGAAGCCATAGCGGCTGAGATAATCGCAGATATGAAGGATGCGAAGTTCCTTTCTTTATGTCAAAGAAAGGGACGTGGTGGACGCTGGACACTGGCTCTTGCCAAGGTGCCCAAAGCGATTCGTGACAAGTACAGTTCGCTGGATATGCCAATGCGTCGACTCATGAGAGATATACCCGAGAAGGTCGCCTCACAGCTTGAGGATTACGAGGACGGCCCCCGCTATGGTGAGGGCTACGTTTCAAAAGCCGAAGAAGGAAGGGTACTCCGGCTTTGTGACGCTTACCATGAGGTTCGACAATCAACCGATGTTTACGATGAATACCGGGAAACAAATGGTGGTATGATTGAGTATCGTTATGCCGATTATCCGTTGTCACTCGGTGAAGCCGTTATGATAAATCATGCGCTATTTGGTGGATTTTTACACACTGGTGCCGTTCCTCTCACGGACGACGTTTTTCATAACAGAGCCCTGAACCTCAAAATAAAACGAGCTGCGTGTATTCCCGAGATTCGGGACATACTGGATGACAGAGCGAAACAGCGGCAGCTCAAGAAAAGCCAGCTTGCCATGTCAACGCTTACGGACCTGGACTTGGCCATCATCTCGCCTGAGATGGCTATAGAAGAAATACTCAAGTATCGCGATGACAACGCCGATGCGCTGGGGCAAGCCAGAGAGGAATTGGCCTTGCTGGCTCGTGAGGTTCAGCATCAACCTTGGACCGAAGGTTTCGCTAATGAGCTTGAGACAAAGGCCATCCCCAAAGTCCAGCGTATGCTGAGGGAAGGCAAGAAGGCTCGCAATTCTTGGCTCAAGAGTAAGCGAGGGCGAATGATCCTTAAGGCCGCTGGGATCACTCTCGGTACCGCCGGGGCGACCATTTCAATTGTCGCAAGCCTAACTCCCCTGCTTCCCGTGGCAGTTGCAACTGGCGCTCTGGGCTTGGCCGGTGGCTCGGCGATTCCCGCGATTGAATGGATGATGGATTGGAGGGAAGGCAAAGCAGGGATAGAAGAAAATGGCTTACACTATTTAATAAATATAAAAAGGGGACAATCATGAAACTGCGGGGAAGAAATCCTCCATAGGATATTGGCGTATCACGTGTCTCTTGGCCGACTAAAGTACCAACATTGAAGCATTTTATGGCTGCCGCGAAATCCATTGCTGCTGAAGCAGTTGCCTGGCTTATGAGAACAAAACCTCGACCTTTGAATCTCAAAGGATTATTTGAAGGTTCTTGGAAATGTACATCACTTCTTACTATTGAGCTGAAATTTATACTCCTGTCTGAAAAAAGAATCTCTGATCTTTCTAAGATCTTCCCCACATGCCTGTTCAGATACTTTTGGCTCAACTCGATTATATTGCCTGAAAGGTTTCACATTAAAACAGCGTGGCTGGTCTCATGCCCATCTTGTAAGCAGGCAGGGCTAATCGAGAGTAAGCTAAGGCCTGGTGACTTATCCGGCATCCCGTTCAACCAAACGTTATCCTGGCACAGTGACTTGGATCCATAGTTTGTCACCGCTGCGATCCCAGTCAAGCTTCCTTATGAAGGATTGCCACTCGCTCCTATTCACGTTACACGGTTTTTTGGGTGGCCTATTCCCTGAGGGAATCTCATCCGTGCGAATTACTCGCCCCTCGGTCTTCCGTTTGAGACGGGCGAGGAGATCTTCGTCCGGGTGCTTCCACGGCGGTCGCCTCCCATATGCCCATTCCTTGTCCACCGGAATCATGGCAATTAGGTCAGGGCTGTCCATCATCTCAAGGCCACTCTCGCTCGCCGTGGCGTTGTGGCTACCGTGGTGTCCGACCTTGTAGAGCACCGTGCGCCGGAGAAGATTCTCACCTCTAACCGTTTCACTATCCTCTCCCTCGCCAGGCCATGACAACTCGTGCCAAGAGAGCCAGTTTCCTATCTGGGCATCCGCTGCGAAGAGCAGCACCTTGCGGGGCTGCACCTCCGTCAGCTCGATGGCTAGAACGAGACTAGTATTATTTGTATAGCTGTCGACCTGTAAGGCAAGTTGCCCGGCCGCAGCCAGCCAGTCCGTCTCGACGCGGCGCCACTCAGGGCCATGTTTATTGCGCCTCGAGAAGCCATAGTGATTCCGAAAAAATGCCTCGTAATGTGGGTGTGTGCTTGCAGCATTCTTCGAGATCTCAAACGACTCATCAAAGGGACGACTGCGCCTCAAGAGTTCTCTGTCCTCGTTGCTCAGGGTATCAGTTCCTTCAGTTGCAAGTGCTGCAGCAGCGAAGGCGGTTACCTCATTCGTGCCTCTCAGCGCTAAATACATCTCGCTCTCTTTCTCCAGCATCTTGATCCAATCCACGTCCCTCGGTGGGCCGAGGACATAAATCTTGACTCCATCCACACCAGATAATGTGAGCGGCCGCTCACCGGGCCGACGATAGTCTCCCGCTCTCCGGAGTTTCTTCCTGCTTTTGGTGCGCAGATACTGCAACTGAGCGGGATTGCCACCCGTGGCAGACAGTGCATTCGGATACTCAAAGTCCAGTAGCCCTTGAAGTGTGCCACCCAATGGATCGTTCGACAACCTGAGTTGCCTGACAGCGGCAGTAAGCGCTCTCACCTTCATCCCATGGAGTTGCTTTAGGTTCTTGGAGACCTTGTCTGTAGGATTCTCAGTCCACGCCAACCAGAGTTCGTCGATTCTGACGTTCTTAAAGATCTCCCTCGCGTACTTGAACCCGTATAGGTGATCTGTGTGCTCATGTGTGACTGCGACAACATGCAGATGATTGGCAGTTGCCCTCATGATGTCCCGAACGACCTTTCGTATCTTACTCGCCCCACCAGAGTACGTGTGGTGGACGCCACAGTCGATAAGCATGTAGCGTGCGCTACCGTCTCTGGCGCGGAAAGCAAGGAGCAGACAATCTCCAAAGCCCGTGTTGTACATGCGGACCGTAACACCTGATGCGGGTGCTTGCATTGTGTTATTCTGCGGAGACATCATTTCACCTCCTTTCCCTCGAAGGAGCGATGGAGAAAAGCAAAAGGCTCTATTGCAGATCTGCCGTGCGGGTCTGAACTTGCCGTGGTTAGTCCCTGAAAATAGATTTTACGCGGATCGCCGAAATAGGTGTTGCGGAGTGATTGACTCTCGTCCCCGGTAAGGAATCTGCGCATGCGGTCGAGACGCTTCTTGCTCCGTACTCTCTTGAAAATGCAGTAACTCACCTTGGCATTGTTCGGATCGATCAATAGCGTACATCCGCCCCGAAAGATGAAGTCTGGCTTAGGTGGCTTGATCTTACCACGATCCACCTTGTCCTGGGTATTAGGATCATAATAGCCACGGCGGCGCTGAGTCATCTCGACGACCAGATCTGTTACGGTTTGGCCTCCCGGACCGATCCTGCGCGCGGGACGCACAGAGTGCACCTCAAGGGTCGGAATCCCTTTGACGTCCCGGTAGAAAGCCTCTGGTGCATCCTTGTCAAGCACAATGTGAGCAGCCTTAGCTGCCTTGCACGCACTGGGATTGGTGAACCACCTTTGCAGTATGGCGCGGCTTCTCTCGGCTTGAACAAAGATCCGAGTGCGATCTGTAGTCAATCCCCAGTCGGGAACAAGCTTCGCCAGTCGATCGGAGTTGCGAAATATATTGAGGAACGCCTTCTGCCCCGTGTCGTCGGGCTTATGCCACAACAGGCTTTCTTCGGAAAGGTTGCGTACATCGCGGGGATAGATACCACGCTGACGGAATGCCTCAATGACGGCTAGTCGATAGTTTAGACGATCATCCGTAACCAAGTCATAGTCAGCGGTTATCAGCGCTCGCAGGTAATCCCCAAAGTCCACGTCGACAGGTGGACAGTAGTCGAGAGCACGGATGCACATGTAGAGTATGTGACGGGCTGTCTTCGCCGCCTCTTGTGCTAGCCGTTCGACCAGGTCTGGGTAGAGTTCGCCAGCCGGAAGCACGCCACTGCCACCAGTGGCGATCCGCAATAGGTCAGCGATTCGCCACTTGTAGATCGTCAAAAAGGCATCGAAAACGGCCGCAACAAGAATCGCTCCGCGCTTGTGCGGCTCGGTGGTATACTGGATCTCCTCTGGGTCGGGCTCATTGGGAACCCATTCTTTCGTGACATCACTAATTTCTCCGATTGCGCTGCGCAAGGCACCGTAGCGTCCGATCACCTGACCAAACTGAAAGGCAAGTTCACCGAGTAAGTTTTGGCTCTCCAGATCGCCGCGCGTGCGGGCAATCTGGTGGCGCAGCACCTCAGGATACGTGAAGTGTTGGAAAAGGGCCACGATGTCAGCAAAGGCCTCATGCAGGGCCCAAACATCCATGTTGGTGGGCTCGATGAATCGTCGGTGCAGTCCGTCCAGCAACGCGTGGCTCGTCTCGTGGGCTATGATGTCGTGCGAAAGGCAGGTGAATACGGCCTCGCCAGGCAGGTTCTCTCCAAAGTCGGTGGTGGAGGCCCGAAAGTAACCAAAAAGTAACGCTTTCTTGACGGGGCTGTAGTAAGCATTCGCCTCGCGCAGGGCGTGTGGATAAATGCGCAGCCGCTCCACGCACTTGTCGTTCAAACCCTTGATCCCGGGACGAGGTGACCACAACGCTCGACGCCCGAGAGCATGCTCGAAGTGGCGGATGGTCGTGCGAGCGACGGCGTATACCATTTGCTGGTGGAATTGTGGATTGCTCTCCGATGGAGGAAGACCATTTTGGGCAAGTAGACAGTTCTCGTTCAGATCCACCGGGGCGTAGAAGGCCTGGCTGGCTGGGTCGTAGTCAACTACTTCGAGGTAGTCATCAATGGGACCCAGGCCTAAGTTGTCTTCCCAGGGAAGTTTGATTGTGACTTCATTAATGTCGTGCGTCTCGATGCGCCGGCTGAGGATAGGATCGAAAGCAAAGGCACGCAGCCGCCTGTTTGGCGGGCGCGGCCCCTTTGTACCGATGAGTGGTGGTGTCATTGCGATCACCTCCTTTGGTCAAGAATATGTTGCTGGTTATGCATATAAGCACTTTAATATAGTTTCCTAGTAACAGGCTGTGGTCTCTGTGACTCAGGCCGTATCAGCCGATCTGACCAAGCCTTATTTACCTCAGTCCCGCACTTCTGTGGGGATCCTTGTCATAGACTCCACCGTCGTCGGCGACAGGGAAGAGCCCGGCGGAAACTCCGCGCAAGAGCACCTGTTACCCAAGACGGAAAAATGCACTCTCTTTGCTGGAAATACTAACCGAGCCTTAAAGAGTCTTCAAGGAAAAAGTAGGTAAGAAATAGACCAACGAATCCCGCTAACGAAATGCCAATTTAAGCAGTCTTCACGACCGATTTGTGATCTGAAAATCGCCCTTTTGACCGTTTTAACAAATTTACTAATAGGGGCATCAGAGTTCATCAAAAAGTCCGTCGGTTGAGAGGATGATAACACCCAATAGACTTGAAATGGGTAGATCAGGTAAAGTCCATAAACACTTTGCATAGAACATAATAATAGTAATGCTAATATTGATAGGTTAATACAGGCTAAGACATTAAAATATTTACCCTAACTAAAATGGAAAGATATACGATCCAGGTATAAAAAAAGATTCAGAACTCGCACAAATTCTGAACCTTTACTAACTAAAAAGACATTATATGCCAGCATGCAATTCTTGTCAAATAAAATATCGAACGCTCGGGCCAGCCAAATCAATCCCAGAAATTCAGCGAGGCAAAACTTACGCAAATGGCCATTATAAGTTGTTCGACCAGAAAGTTGCTAAGCCTAACTCCTTAGCACAGAGACACTTGGTAACTGGCCTCGTGGGATTCGTAGGCACGACCAATGAATTATGAGTTTCGTAGTCTTATTGTGTTTTCAAGAAAGGTCAATTTCCAAGGTCAAGGAGCATCGAACATCCAATATTTGACGGCTTCATAATGCACAAGATCTGATATTTTTGGAGACAAAACGGAGACACGGATTTATCGAAGAATTCTGACATTTTGCGACTCAGGGGGAGAGTAGCTTGTGGTGTAAACCACGTAAGATTTGTGAAGTTCTTCTGAAGAGCAAGCTTGTAATTTTTTACGGAAGTTCTTTATGAATGCCTGCAGTTGAAGCAGGCGATTGGCTGAGCGCCAGACGAACAGCAAGGACCATGAAGAGGCCAAGCTCAACGTACCTGAAAAAGGACATCTGGTTGAAGGTCTCAACGGACCCTATACTGGACGCAGTTTACAGAAAGAATGCTACACTCTCCAGGATGTTCTTTTCCTCAAAAGGTTTCGCAATATAATCGTTAGCACCAACTTCATAACCGGTAACTTTGTCCTCTAACGCTCCTTTGGCTGTCACCATGATTATCTTCGTTTCCGAGAGCGAGGAGTGCTCTCGTAGCAGTCGACACACTTCGTAGCCGTCCATATCGGGTAACATAATATCAAGCAAAATGATGTCAGGCTGGAAATCCAGTGCTGTCTTCAGAGCTTTCTTGCCTGTTGCAGCTGTCCTGAGATCATAGCGTTCGCCGAACAGTTCCTTGATAATTGTTGTATTGTTTGGATTATCATCGACGGCCAATATTTTCTTCTTCTGCGCCTTCATATTCCTGTTCCTTTCCATATCTTATGCGTCGACTTAGTGTGCACAATCTCAAATTAATCACATGCCGCTGAGTTAGCACCAGTACTACTCAATGCCGGTTGTTTTGTGGTCTCGGTCTCCGTACAGATCGGAATCTCAAATGAGAACACCGCGCCGCCCCCCGGTGACTGTTGCTCAGCTTTACAAATGCCGTTGGCAGATTGAAATCTTTTTAAAATGGATCAAGCAATATCTGCGTATCAAAACATTTTTTGGTACTGCCGAAAACACAGTGAAAACTCAAATCTGGGTTGCCATCAGCATTTATGTTCTTGTTGCGATTCTCAAGAAAGAACTCAAAATCGAACTGAGTTTGGGCGAAATCCTGTAAATTCTCAGCATCGTTCTTTCCGAGAAAGTTTTCCCACCTTATTTAAATCATAGTCTACTTTAAGAGGAATGCAAATTTGTCAGCTCATTTCTGCTCAAAACACATAGAACTACGTATTCTCAACGGAAAAAAGGCTTGTTTCTCATTAGGAAAAGCCTGCAATCTAAGCCAAATCAAGTATATAAATCGATAGACTTGAGATTCTGGCTGGGCTGTTTGCCAGATTGTATTGGTGTTTCTCACAGAACGCCCATCGGCTTTCGATTTAAAACGCCTCAGCAGTTTCTTGAGGTCGTCCGGTTATTAACTCGATACAGCATTCACAACATTGAGCATTTCACTTCGCCTACCTTATATGTGGGCTGGGCGAATGAGAACCTTCGCACTTCGGTAAGGCGTTTATAGTAGCTTTACAATCTGGACTAACAAATAATCATTCTCCGGTGCAAGTCTTAGCGATGAACACATTGCAAGTTTGTTAGCCTTTCTATCTGAGCTAATAATCCTTCTATACTGTAAGGTTTGGCAATGAGCACCTGGGCATCATCAACGACACGGCCTTGTTCTTCTCCTTCTCTCTTTTGATACAGGCAGGTCAAATATATAACAGGAATATCCTTAGTTTTGAGGTCTTCTTTCAGTTTAGCATCAACTTCCGCTCCATCCATCCCCGACATCCATATATCAAGTATAATAAGGTCAGGGTGTTCCGATATTGCCAAATTTATAGCATCGTGGCCGTTGTCTGCGGAGATAACAGAATATCCCCTTCCAGCCAATTCTTTCTCAAGTATAGACAGTGCATCTTGTTCATCATCAACAATTAGTATTTTCTTTTTATCCATTTTTATACTCCCATAATTTGGTCGAGTTTATTAATTATTAGCAATAATATTTTCAACAAGTTCGTCTGCTTCTGCTGGCAAATCCTCTGCTAAGGTTTCAGTGGTTAATGGTAGAGAGATAGTAAAGATTGTGCCCTGGCCTACTTCACTTTCAACTTTTATTTTGCCACCGTGTATCTCGACTAACTTCTTCACAATTGCAAGCCCCAAACCCGTTCCCTTTTCTCCCTGGCCTTCTTTTTTTCTGCCAAATTGGGTAAACTTATCAAATAGCTTTGGGATATTTTTTTTTGCGATTCCAACACCTGAATCCTGGACAGAAACTAAAACTTCACCGTCCTCCTCGGTACAAATTACCTTGATCCAGCCACCCTCAGGGGTAAATTTGATACTGTTGGAAATGAGATTTATCAGAACCTCTTTTGTCTTATCCGGGTCGAGGCAGACATCGACACTTTGTTCGGGAACTTTACAATCAAGGCAGATGCCCTTTTTCTGGGCGAGAGACTCACAGTTAGAAACAGTATCTTTAATGAGCTCGCAAATATTTACAACAGTTTTTTGAATATCCAGTCTGCCGGATTCTATTTTGGATATGGTTAGCAAAGAATCAACAATCCTGGTAAGTCTTTTTACACTCTCCATTGCCGTAGCTAAAACATCCCTCTGTTCCTCGACTATCTGGCCTGGTATTTCATCCAGAACAAGCCTTATAGCTCCCATAATGATTGAAAGCGGCGTGCGTAGTTCATGTGAAGCAGTAGAGACAAATTCATCCTTTAACTTGTTGTATTCTTTCAATTTCTCATTTGCCTTTTTGAGGTTTTTCTCTGCCAGCCTGCGCTCGGTAATGTCCTTGGCTATATGAACAGAACTCGTAACTTCGCCATTCTCATCAAGTATCGGCGAGGTAGATATACCGAGATGAATTCCCAAGCGTGGTTCAAAAAGCTCGAGTGTGGCTGGTTCTTTGGTCTTGAGGCTATGGATATGAGGACAATTCTGACAAGGCTGTTTTGCACCATGGAATACTTCATAACATGTTTTACCAATAAGTTCTTTAGGTTCTGTTTTAAAGGCGTCGGCAAGAGCCTTGTTGACCTTGGTGATTTTGAAATTCTTATCATGAATTGAAATCATTTCTGTAATGGAGTCAAAGGTTGTCCTCCATTGCTGGGCTGATTGAATTTTTCTTTCTTCGGACTGTTTGCGCTCGGTGATATCTCGAAGTAATGCCAGGTAAGCACTTTGGCCATTCCACTCTGTTTCCACCACTCGCATTTCGGCAATCCCCGGCTCTCTGCCATGGCGAATAACATCAAGCTCTATTACCTCGCCTCCCATAACTGGAAATCCAAACAATTCTCCAACGAGTTCTTTTGCCTTACGACCAAAAAGGACCTCTGCAGCATGATTGACAAACTGCACAACTCCATCTCTATCTACAACGACGATACCGTCGGCGCTTTTTTCTACTATATTGTGGAAGCTCGCCTTGCCGGCCCTTAATTCGTTTTCGACCTTGGCCTTGTATAGAGCCATTTCTATAACCATTCTTAAGTCTTTATTTTCAAATGGCTTAACTATATAGCCAAACGGCCCTGCTGCCTTAGCTCGTTTAAGTGTCTTCTCATCTGCATAAGCAGTAAGATACACGACGGGGATATTGAAGTGAGAGCGTATGTGTTCAGCAGCCTCGATTCCATCCATTTTGCCCTTAAGAACAATGTCCATTAGCACTAAATCTGGCTTGTCCTCCTTTGCCTTTTGAATAGCGGCTTTGGCTGTAGAGACTACGTATGGAACATCGTATCCCAGATTCTGGAGAGTTTTTCGGATGTCCATAGCGACGATAGACTCATCCTCAACAACGAGAATTCGTATTTTTTTTCTCAGTTTAGCCATTCTGTTTAAACTTAATCTTGAATTTCGTCCCCGCACTTCTATCCAGTTCAATTTCACCGCCAAGCTGGTCTTTCACCAGAGTATTAACAAGCTGCAGGCCTAATGATTTGGTTTTTCTGAAATCCAATTCTTTTGGAAAACCAACGCCATTATCGCTGATTATCAGCTCGACCCAGCCTTTTTTAGCTGGCCTCATAGAAACTTTGACTTCGCCACTTTTGCCTTTTGGGAAGGCATGTTTGAGAGAGTTGGAAATCAGCTCATTAACAAGCAATCCGCACGGAATAGCTATGTTAATTACAAGTGAAATACCCTTCACATCTGTCTTTATTGCGATTTTACTTGCATCAATGCCGTAAGAGCGAATCAGACCATCTGTTAGCTCTTTGATGTATTCGGCAAAATCAATGTTCAATAAGTCTTTGGAACGATAAAACTTCTCATGGATTAAAGACATTGATCTGACCCTGTCCTGACATTCCTTAAAAATCGTAGTGACCTTGGGATCTTCAAGGACTCCCGATTGCAATCTTAGCAGGCTGGAAATAACCTGCATATTATTCTTGACACGGTGATGAACCTCACGGAGAAGCATTTCCTTTTCTTTAAGAGATTTCTCAATTTGTTCCTCTGTTTTCTTACGCTGAGTGATGTCCTTTGTAATGTGCACGGAACCCGTAACTTGGCCTTTGTCGTCAAATATAGGCGAGGCAGACATCTCCAGATAAAGCCCCAGATGAGGTTCAAAAAATTCCGCCGTACTTGGCTTTTTCATTTCCAATACCTGTTTATGAGGACAAGATGAATAAGGTTCTTTTGTTCCATGGACGATCTCATAACAGGTCTTGCCGACAAGCTCTTCTGGCTTCGTTTTAAAGAAGCAGGCAAAGGCTTTGTTTACTTTAACCAACTTGAAATCCTTATCGTGAATTGAAACCAAATCGCAGATGGAATTAAAAGTAGTTTCCCATTCTTTGGCGGCCTTTTTTATTTTTTCGTTCATTTTGGCTTTGTACAAAGCCATTTCAATAGCGGTTTTTAATTCTCTGTCTTCAAATGGCTTAACTACATATCCGAACGGCTCTGTTATCTTAGCTCTTTCCAGTGTCTTATCGTCTGTATATGCGGTAAGATACACGACGGGGATATTGAAGTGAGAGCGTATGTGCTCAGCAGCCTCGATTCCATCTATTTTGCCCTTTAGTACAATATCCATCAGAACCAAGTCTGGCCTGTTTTCTTGGGCTTTTTGAATAGCAGCTTTTCCAGAAGAGATTACTGTAGGGACATCATAGCCTAGACTCTGGAGGGTATTCTGGATATCTCTGGCGACGATGCTTTCGTCTTCAACAACTAATATTTGTATCTTTTTCATTGTATTAATCCTTTATAGCTCAGTTAGTATCCTAATATCATTCCATAGTGTGCGCCTACTTGTTTCATGTCCTATCTTCGCTGCC
>JBGVTO010000017.1:0-13781 GCA_041862635.1 Phycisphaerae bacterium
TTTTAGTATTGGCGTTACACATTAGGTACTCATAACGAGGTAATATCCGGCCTTATCTTTGTTGACCACCAAGGTTCCAAATAGTTCCACCAGTTGTACTGTTTTGTTATTTAATCTGGAGAACAGCGGTGATTTTGTTGGTAAGTTCAGCGATGTTAAACGGCTTTCTTATGAAATCTTCAGCGCCGGATTTGAGTAGCTGGGCGATTTCATCCTCTTTTATGACGCCGCTTACAATAATAATTTTAATGTTCTCGAATTCGGGATTTCTTCTTATCGTTTGGCAGACCACGTTCCCATTGACATCGGGCAGCATATAATCGAGCAGTATCAAATCCGGTCGAAACCGCTCCGTTGCCATTCCTGCCTCATAGCCGCTTGATGCAGTTTTTACCTCGAATCTGCCGTCACGCTCAAGGACTTCGACTATAAGCTCGACGATTTCGGCATCGTCGTCTACGATAAGGACTTTTCTTTTGCCGGACTCGATAGAATCCAGAGGGATATTGTTGTCCTTCATAAACTTGATTAGATTCTGGCGTGGAATCCTTCGGAATCTTGAGCCGGGAACGCGAAATCCCTCCAGCCGGCCGGCATCGAAGCAACGGATTATTGTTTGTTGGCTTACTCTGCAAATTTCCGCGGCTTCGCCGGTGGTAAACAAATCCTTCATTTTATCCATTCCTCTTCTTTAACCAAATCCTTTTGATACAGCCTCCCACCAAATTACCTTTTTGACCTAATTTAACTATTGGGCTTTGGATTTGTCAAGGATAAAAAATGCTAACAGACCCAATTTTATTTACGAGAGGTTAGATATTATCAGTCCTTAGGGACATTCGAGGATAGATTAAGATTTTGGCAGTAACTGCTCCTGGAAAATAACACCAATGTCTTGAACTGCTAACTTCTTTCTGCCAATAATCTTAGGAATTAAGATTACAGCGTTATTACGGAAAAAGTGATGGTCCTGACAAACATCGAATTTCGCCAGGTAGGGGCAAAAGCCTTTTTGAAAAGCCGGACAAAGCAATAGGGGGGTTATGAATCCCAAATCATTCAATCTGTATGTTGGTAAGTTAGTTAATATAAAGGCATTAGGTAACGTTTTCTTTGAAAACATGCTATTGCCTATAAAAAAAATATTTTTTTTGCGAATCTTTGGTTAAATATATCGAGATATTACTATCCTGACTTAAATGTCTATGGAGCAAGCATTCGTGGGGCAATTGGTAAAGGAATAGGCAATCTGGAAAGGAATAGGCAATCTGGAAGTTGGCTATTACGAATCAGCCGATGACCAAAGCGGCAAAAACAACCTCATTGATAATTCACAAATGCGGTACCTCGTCGGCTATACACAGGAAATCGGAAGAGATTTTACAGCCGGCGTTCAGTATTACGTCGAGCAGATGCTGGATTACAGCCAATACAAGAGCAATTTAATATCCGGCCCTGCTCGGGATAGATACAGACATCTGATAACGTTACGTTTGACAAAGCTTTTGATGAATCAGAATTTGCGTTGTTCGCTGTTTACCTATTTTTCACCTTCGGACAAGGATGTTCATATGCGCCCGAACATCAATTACAAGCTCAGCGACAACTTCGCTGTGGAGATTGGCGGCAATATATTCTTCGGCGACTACCCGAACACTTTCTTCGAACAGTTCCAGAATAATACAAATGTGTTCGTAGGCCTGCGTTACAGTTTCTGACTTTCGGCTGCTCTTAGAGCGACAGTTGATGTGTATGTTAGATGGCTCACTACCGGCTTAAGACAATTTCTCACAAAGCTGCGCCGGCATCTTCGTGGTTCGTAGCTCGGTTCACGATACACTATCCACTAATCGACATCGTATCTTTCTGTCGGGTTGTGAAAAATTGATGTGCTTACCTCTATCGCGAAAAAAGTCAAAATTTGTACTCCATAACTGTTTACTAAGCGCTCGATTTCCCCTGTACAAACCTTCCGCCACAACCAAAATTAGTTACGTAGGAGAAATTCTCATAAACTGTTTACTAAGAGTTCGATTTCCCCTGTACACACCTTCCGCCACACACAAAATTAGTTGCGTAGGAGAAATTCTCATAAACTGTTTACTAAGCGTTCGATTTCCCCTGTGCACACCTTCCGCTGCACACAAAATTAGTTACGTAGGAGAAATTCTCATAAACTGTTTACTAAGCTTTCGATTTCCCCTGTATACACCTTCCGCCACACGGGTAATCAGCATGTAAAACAGCCACGGGTAGGCACGCAAATCGGTCAAACCCCAAATTAGTTGCGCAGGAGAAATGCTCGTAGTCTTTTGTATTAATCGAAAAGACTACGTCAAATTTCTCTTTTATATAGAACTATTCGTTTATCAGTTTTTACTTTACCCGTTCGGCCACTCTCACTAAAGAGGAGAAAATCGCGCTCTCTTTTGCCTTTTCCACCGAGTAAAAGGGGAAAACCTTGTAGCCTCCTATGATTGGAAACTTGTGATATTAATATGCAGGAACCAGGTTTATGTTCAGTCTCCGAGAATCGTGCTAAGTGACTGTGTAATACGCAGTAATATGGATGCGCACAATTATCATAGACCACAAGGACTTTTTATCACACCCCAAATGAATTGCATAGGGAAAATGCTTATAGTCATTTGTATTAATCGAAAAGACTACTAAGATTTGCTCTCTTCATGCCAAACGATTGCCTGTTAGTATGGAATTCTTTGTTCGGACAGTCTTGCTGGAGAGGAGATCACTCTTTCTTTTGGCTTTTCACCACTTTAAGGAATTGTAAAATTAACCCCGTTTTGCCTTTAACGGCCACTTTCCTGCAAATATTGCCCAAATGAGCCCTCACCGTGTTGTACTTTATCCTGCGCTCCTTGGCTATTTGGTCATGTTCGAGTCCTTCACAGACCAACCTTGCTATCTGAAGTTCTCTTGGAGTTAAATGATAACCTCTTTGTAGGTAAGTCCATTGTTTTGAGTTGAATAACATATGCTTGTTATATCATCGAGCAAAATTTGTCTCGGCTGCTTATTAAAATCTCCATTGGAAAAGACCGATTTAGAATATTCCTGCAAAGCTACATTACAGTACCATGTGATTCGATTCACGCTTGACGAGCTGCGAACCTAACTCTCATCTGTTTCCGGCGCGCTTTCCTGTTGTTCGGGCACGACTACAACGTTAACGGTAACAGTCACATTATCGGCGAACTTAAGCTTTACTGCATGTGTTCCCACCTGTTTTATATGTTCGGGTAATTGCACAACCTCGTCGGCAACTTCAAATCCCTGCTCCCGCAGATTAGCCGCTATCTGACGTTCAGTAACCGAGCCGAACAAATGACCCTGCACGTTAGCTTTGGCTGCCACAACGGCCTCTGCTCCTTCGACCGCCTTGGCCGCATCTTCGAGTCGTTTGCTATCATGTATCCGTTGTTCTGCACGCTTGGCCTTTTCCTCGGCTATTGCTCTAATACTGGCCTCGGTTGCAACCTTCCCGATACCTTGCGGCAGCAAATAATTTCTCGCATATCCCACGTTGACTTCAACAACGTCTCCGAGCCAGCCGAGTTTCTCAACATCCTCACAAAGCAAAACCTTCATCCTGTTTGACATTTTTGTCCCCTTGTACATTTTTTCACATTAGATATACACCAATCAAACAGTAAACGGTAGTAACGCCATGTACCTGGCACGTTTGATTGCCTTTTTCGCTTTTCTTTGACAGCCGGCGCAGTTGCCGCTGCGCTTGCGCGAGTATATTTTGCCGCGATTGGTTAAAAGCTTTTGCAGTGTCCCGATATCTTTGTAGTCAACGTACTTTATGCCTCTTCTGCAAAAACGACATTGTGTCTGTTCGCGGGATCCTGCAAAGCCTGATTTTCTTCTGTTATTATTTCTTCTGTTATCACTTCTTCTTGTATTACTTCTTTCTATCATCTTTTACCTCTATCAATTCACTATTTTTTATTGTCTATTTACTATTGTTACGAGCTTGAGAGTTCAGTTTCTTGCTTTTCAACCCCTGCCAGCAACAAGCAGGGTCAATAGTAAATAGACAATAATCAATTTAAAACGGTATATCGTCCTCGGACGTTTGCTGCTTTGCCTCTGAGTTTGTGCCTGCACTTTGGACAGCCTGGTTGCCGCCGGCTGCACCAGTGCCGGGCATAAACTGGATGTTTTCAACCGTAACTCTGTGCCTGCTGCGTTTCGTGCCGTCCTGAGCCGTCCAGGTATCGAATGTCAGTCTGCCTTCAACGAACGCCAGCCTGCCTTTGCTCAGGTACTTGTTTATATTCTCTGCCTGACGACCGAATGCCCGGCAATCCACAAAACACGTTTCTTCTCGTTGGCTGCCGTCCTGGCCCGTCCACCTTCGGTTCGTTGCCAGTCCGAAATCAACCACCGGCGTTTGGTTCGGTGTATACGACAACTGCGGGTCACGCGTTAGATTGCCCATTAGCAAAATTTTGTTAAAATTAGCCATACTTAAACTCTTCTTTCTGATTTAACCTTAAACCTTTTTATCCGACTCCACACCTGCCCAGCTTGACCATAGAAAAACTTAAGAACGTCTAACAAAATGAGCAACTGCATACAACAGTCATTTCGAGCGTAGCCCCCGTTCTTGCTTTCGCAAGAAAGCACGGGGGCGGAGTCGAGATCTATTAAACAATTTCTTCCTCTTTTATTCTTTTTAACATTCTGTCTTTTTGTTATATGTTCTATGACTGTCGTTGCTCTTGTTCGTCAGCCTGTTCGGAAGCTTCAATCTGGTCGTGCTCCGGCTGCCTTTCTATAAAATCATCCACCACCGTGCTTACCTCTGGCGCCGCGCTTACCTCTGACTCCTGCGAATCCTCAGTCTTTTCTCCCGGGGACTGTTTAGTTCCCTCTGTTTGCTCAGATCCTTCTGCTTTCTCAGCTTCCACCGCTTCTTCCGGAGCGCTTACCTGCTCCCCTTCATCCTCCTGGTCTTCGTCTTTGGCTACTTTTCGTTTTTCCTTTTCCATTTCCGCCTTCGCAGCGGGAGTATCTTTTTCAATATCCTCCGGCCTTAGCCGTTCAGCGCTGAGAATCAGAACACGCATAATTTTCTCTGAGAGCCGAACTGCCTTTTCGATATCCTTTATCCTTCCGCCATCGACCCTGAAATAACTAAGGATATACGTCCCTCTGCTTTTGCCTTTAATATCGTAGGCCAGCCTCCTGTCGTCCCATTTTCTTATCGAGTCAATCTCAGCCTCGGTTTTTTCCAGTATCTTTCTGATAGCCGCGATAATCCCCTCCCAATCCGCACCGGCCTTGGATGAATCAACAAGAAACATCCCTTCGTATAATTTTTTCTTCGTTACGGTTTCCAAGCTAATTACCTCCCGCTTAAATTTATTCTTTATCAAATTATCTGTTTTACTTTACTCAAAAAAAACTTTTGCATAACTTTATTACTCCAAACGTACAAGGCACGATGGTTATTCATCGAGCCTGTTAAATTCGTTCATCGTTTTTTCGGTACCGTATTCTATCCAGCAAAGCACTGCTTCTCGCGCCTTCTCAATCGCCCCGGCAAGCAGTGGTTTCTCTGCCTTTGTGGGCTTATCGAGAACATAATCCACGGCATCTTCCCTGCCACTTTGGCCAATGCCAATCCGACAGCGGGCAAACTCACTCGTGCCGAGCTTTTCGATAATATCAGCCAGACCATTATGGCCTCCGGCTGAGCCTTTCGCCCTAATCCGAATCCTGCCCGGCTCAAGGTCCATATCGTCCGTTACCACGAGCAAGTCTCCGGCATCAATCTTGTAAAAACCCACCGCTGTTGCAACTGCCTGCCCGCTGCGGTTCATAAACTGCCACGGCTTTAACAATATTAACTTCTTATCTGCAAATTCACCCGAGGCGAAACGAGCGCCGAATTTTCTTTTTCTTACCTCTATCTCTAACGACTCGGCCAGCGAATCAATTACCTTAAATCCTGTATTGTGTCGCGTATCAATGTACTCATCGCCAGGATTACCCAGGCCGACGACAATTTTCATATCGCCCATAGTTCACTTGTGCCCAAACGCCCTCATTTTTCTTCTTTCGAAGTTTCCTTCTCCGCTTCCTCAGGCTCCTTAGCTTCGCTAATAACCTCAGGAGCGACCGGCATTTCCTCTTCAACCTGCTCGGTGGTCTTGGCAGCGGCAACCAAATGGCACGTAAGAACAAGTGTCTCCGGTGAGCTTACCAGTTTCACACCATCCGCAAGCTCAATGTCACCGGCATGCAGGGCGTCGCCGACGCTCACCTCTTTTACCCACACAACGATTGTTTCGGGAATGTCGGTTGCTTTGCACTCAATTTCCAGATGGTCTGCATGTTCCTCGATAATACCTCCTTCGTGTGTGCCTTTGGCTGTGCCCTTAAGCTCAATGGGAACCGTTACTTTAATTGTTTCGGTAACGTCAACACGCATCAGGTCCGCATGAATGATGTCTTTGCCTAAATAGTCATACTGCAGGTCTTTGACAATCATCTTTTCCTTCTTTTTACCGATTTGCACATCCATCAGCCGATGCCTGTGATGCAGTCCTTCCACAAAGTTATGCGCATCTAAAGAAATAGCCACCGGTTCCTGCTTATGCCCGTACACAATAGCAGGTATTCTGCCCTGCTTACGCACCTTTGCTGCATGTTTTGACCCGGCTTGTTCCCGCAATTCTGCTTTCAGAAGCAATGTTTTTTCCATAATATCCTCTCTTCAATCGGGTCATCATTTTTTGCATTATTGCAAAATGGGACATCCGATCTTGTATCCTGATTAAATATTGTTGAACAAGTTACTAACCGATTCATTTCTGTGAATTCTCTTTATCGCTTCGCCTAACATAGCTGCTACGCTTAATACCTTAACACGGTCAACCTTTTTGGCCTGCTCAGACAATGGTATAGTGTCGGTAACTATCACCTCCTCAATTGGCGCTTCGGCCAGCAGTTCCAATGCCTGCAATGCAAAAATGCCGTGTGTGGCACCGACATATATTTTTTCAGCTCCACGTTCCTTAACCAGACTGGCGGCACGGCACACTGTCCCAGCCGTGGCAATAATATCGTCGCACATCAGGATATTTCTCCCTTTGACCTCACCTATCATCTCATTGGCCTCTACCTCTTTGCCGCTGACTCGTTTTTTGTGCACAATCGCCAGCTCTCCCCCAAGGTTCCCCGCATATCTGGCTGCAATCTTCATATTACCAACGTCCGGCGAAACCACCGTCAGGTTATTAATCTTCTTGTCTCTGAAGTACTTGTTTAACACCAGCTCCCCTGTCAGATGGTCAACCGGTATATCAAAAAAACCCTGCAGCTGCTTGGCGTGCAGGTCTATCGCCAGCACCCTGTCTGCCCCGGCGGTCGTGATAAGATTAGCCACCAGTTTTGCCGTAATGGGCACACGCCCTTCGTCTTTCCTGTCCTGTCGGGCATAGCCGAAGTAAGGAATAACCGCGGTAATACGACTGGCACTGGCCCTTCGCAAACAGTCCAAATAAATCAAAAGCTCCATCAAGTGCTCATCGACAGGCTTGCACGTTGACTGCACAACGAAGCAATCTCTGCCGCGAACATCATCCTCAACCCTGATGACCTTCTCTCCGTCCGGAAACCTGTCTATCTGTACGCCACCGACAGGAATCCCCAGATACTTACAAACATCACTTGCCAGCGCCGGATTACTGCTGCCGGAAAATATCTTCAGATTATCCCTCAGAAACATCTCTCTCTGCCTTTCCACCTAATTCATTTATACTTTCTTGCGAAACCACTGTTCCTGCATTTATATGCAAGCCGTCCTTTAGCTCAAGCGGCGCTATCAGCACTGCGCCGGAACCGATATAGCAGTTATTGCCTATATTTGTACGGCTGATCTTCTCACCGTCGAAATTAGCCGTTATCGAGCCGGCCCCGATATTAACATTTTCTCCCACAGTCGCATCACCGATAAAGCTGAGGTGCCGGGCCCGAACGCCGTCAGCCAAAATCGAATTCTTAACTTCCGTATAAACGCCTAACACAACATCATTTTTCAAAACCGTCCCGTGCCTCAAATAAGCAAACGGCCCAACTCGACAGCCCTGGCCGATTTTGACCTCACCGTGAATATACGTAAACGGCTCAATCACGGTGTCCTGTCCGATTTGCGCTCTCGCATCAATCCACGTATTATCAGGGTCAACTATTGTTACGCCGTTTTCCATTAACTCCCGCTGAATCCGCCGCTGCATAATCTTACTCGCCGCGCTGAGCTGTTCCCTGCTGTTAATACCCACCGCCTCCTCAGGTGACAGCGCCGTAATCGCTTCGACTTTATGACCTGTCCTAATGATACCGGATACCGCATCTGTCAGATAATATTCTTTTTTAACATTGTCGGGCTTGACCTTCTCCAGCGCTTCGAAAAGAACTTTATTGTTGAAAAGATAATTGCTTGGATTAATTTCTTTGATAGCCAACTGTTCCGGCGTGCAGTCGCTGTCTTCAACTATACCCTGCATATTGCCGTATGCATCACGGACTATTCGCCCGTACCCGCTCGGGTCATCCAGAACCGCCGTTGCCAATGTCGCCGCCGACTGCCCCGATTCGTGCTTTTCTATAAGCCTCTTCAATGTATCGGCTCGAATCAAAGGCCCGTCGCCGCAAAGTATCAGCGTCTCGCCGTCAAAATCCTTAAGATGTTCCTTGCAGCACAAAACCGCATGAGCTGTTCCCAACTGCTCGTCTTGTTCTACCCAGACAATATTCTCGACCTCACTGAACCGCTCTTTTACATGCTCCCCCGAGAAGCCAACGACGACATATATCTTCGACACACCGACTTGCCGGCAGGCATCGAGCACGTATGCCAGCATAGGCCGTCCGCATACCTCATGCAGCACCTTTGCTATCTGGGTATTCATCCTTTTGCTGACACCCGCTGCCAAGACTATAGCCACTCTTTCAGCCATAAAACCTTATATCCTGTAAAGCATAACCCGTGTTGCGCATAAATCCGAAACAAATACGAATGACCGAAATTCAAATTACCCAAACAACAAGTTTTGAAAATTTGAACATTAGAATTTCGATATTGTTTCGTATTTCGAATTTCGTGCTTCGTGCTTTTTATAGTTTCAAGTTTCGTGCTTCGAATTTCGTATTTCGTTCCAGCTACCCGACCAGGACTCGAACCTGGAACGTGGGCACCAAAAGCCCATGTGTTACCAATTACACCATCGGGTAATACAGGTTATCAGTGTATCAGGTCATCTGGATACCAGTTTCCCTGATTTCCTGATAACCTGCTGTCCTGATATTCTGTTACGCTTTGTCACGGAGACCCCCACGAACCTCTGCGAAAGCAGACGTGGGGGCCCGATTTGGCCCCGCCGGAGGCTTGAGTCAGCCACGCCGTGATACTGCCGACCCCAAAGGACATTGACTATTTACTATTTTCTTTTTTACAAATCGGCTATTTGCTGCTTTTCAATAGTCAATATTCAATAATAAATAATCTATCCCGCACTACCCCGTACGGCGGAGCAATCCAGCACCAATCCCGACTTCAAGTCAGCAAATCGTATCCCAGCCTGAACACAGACCAGCCGTTACGATTTTACTTCTAACCTTTCCCGACACAACAGGATTGGTGCTGGACTATATCCGATTCTCGAAATCAAATCAACCTTTTTTTACAAGAAAATATTTCCTGCCCGAAAATCCACCCCAAAAAACCACAAAAGCCCGGCAAAAAACACCTCTTACCGATTAGAAATAGAGTCTTGCGTCGTTCGTATTGCTTCGTGCGTACTGAGTATCGAGTTTCAAGAATCCAACTGATTATCTGATTTCCTGATACCCTGATAACCTAATCAACAAATCTCTAATTCTCTAATCTCTAATCCCTGCCCCCTTTTTTCTGTCCTTTAAGGTGGGTGGCACCCTCAAACTTGTTTGGGAGTGTTGTTAATCTATTAAAAACGTAATTCCCAAATCTGGATCTAAAATTTGAGACTTCCTAACCAGTAATCCATAGTCGTTTGTAAGCACCTGCCGCTTGCCCCGCACTTATTGAGTGCTAACTCATGTCTAATTAGTGCGGGGTCATTCCCGCGAAACTTGTCCCTTCGCGAAAGATGGTAGGTTGTGCAATGCACAACAATTCGTTTGCCGACGTGTGGCAGCCACTGAGCGAGCACAGTGAGCGAAGTGGATGGCAATTCTCCGAACATCCAGCATCGAGCATCCAACTTTAGCTCACTTTAGGCACTTTAGAATCGTAGGATTGTCTTCCGTCCCCTTGTCATTCCCGCGAAACTTGTCCCTTCGCGAAAGCGGGCAGCGGGAATCCAGTACTCCGTCATTCCGAGCGCAGTCCGCACCAATTTAGGCATCAGCCTAATCTTAATTGGTGCGGGGCGGAGTCGAGAAATCTGGCCGCGAATATAGGGTAAGCGTACAATAAGCTTCAGCTCATACTGTTTGCTTTTTGTTTTGAAAATTGAGAGTGCTAAAATTCGATACGCCTGTTAGAAGCGTATGTATCCATATTGTTTCGGATTTAGGATTTAGTGCTTCGGATTTCCCCAAAAATCCGTGACAAACAGCCAAACGTTTGATAGTCTAATGCCCACGGATGCCAAAAGAGTCGGTTCTCACGCATCTGTTTGATAGCCCTATGCGAGATAAGTAAGGAACTCAATGAAGAGGAGAAATAAGTATGGCGTCCCCCGATTTCTGATTAAGGAATGGAATGTTAGGACGCGGTTTTGCGTCCTAAAGCGAATAGGTGGAAACCATATATACATTGTTATGCCGATCCGTATAAGACACTGTGATAAAAAGGTCGCCTCGCAGCAAAAGAATCTTTTATAGCCCGTAAAAGTACTACGTTGTTTGGCGAAACGTTAACTGAAATTGCCCTTATCAATTTTTATTCGAAAGGAGTCAAACATATGTATAAAGTACGATCTATTCTGGTCCTGTTCTTACTTTCACTGATGCACGCAGGCGTTGCTCACGCTCAATGGGTTCAAACAAAAGGTCCCGGCGTGACGGTGCTGGCGCCGGAGGCGCGCGCGGTGGAAAAGCTGACGCTGAAGGTCGTCAAGGTGGATAGCGAAGAAACCGCCGGTGAGGACGGCAAGGGCGTGAATGCGGTGGACGGCAACCCGGACACGATCTGGCATACGCAGTGGCTGGATGCCAGCCCGGCCCATCCCCACGAAATCATCCTCCAGCTCGATCCGCCCTGCAAAATCAAGGGCCTTACCTATCTGCCGCGGCAGGACGTGGACGACGAGGGCACGATCGAGGGCTACGAGATCTATGTCAGCGCCGATGGCAAGAATTTCGGTCAACCGGTCAAGAAGGGCGAGTTTTTTCCGTACGGCAAGGACAAGAAGATCGTGTTGTTCGAGCCGAAGCAGTGCGGCTTCGTCAAGCTCATCGCGTTGAGCGAGGTGAACGGGCAGCCATGGACCTCCGCCGCAGAGATCGGCGTGATTCAGGAAGACGAACAAGTTGCGATAGACGAGATCGTCATCCGCTCCGGCCTCGCGCTTGCCACGCCCTTGCCATTTACTCGTCGAGATCCTGTGATCCGTCGTGACCCACTCGAGGCGCAACTGGTGGCCGGCACCTTTGCCACGCCGAAGGACGGCGCCGTACCCTTCCCTGCGGCGGACGCCAACGACGGCAAGCCGGCGCTCGCCTGGACCGACGTCACCGCCAACGCCAACGGCGTCTTCAAGGGCGGCAACTTCACCACCTTCGCCGGCGGCTGGGTCTACGCTACCGTGGACAGCGTAACGGAGCGCGTGATGCTCCTCGAAGCCTACGGCCACCGCGGCGTCTTCGTGAACGGCGACCCGCGCGGTGGCAATGAGGTTTCATATGGCTTCGTACGCATCCCCGTCAAGCTAAAGGCCGGCACCAACGAGTTCCTCTTCTCAGTTGGCCGAAGTCCCTTCGCCGCGAAGCTCGTTCCCGCACCCGCCGCGGCATTCATCTCCGATCGCGACGTCCTCGCGCCCTCACTCGTTGCCGGCCGCGACACCGACGGACCCGTGGGAGTCGTGGTGGTGAATGCCTCCGTGCAGCCGCTTTCCGGCGCGCGCATCCGTATTGCAAGCGACCTTCCCGAGAAGGCCGCGTGGGTCGACCTCCATGTCATGCCTGCGCTCACCGAGAAGAAGATAGCGCTGCCCGCGCGCTTCACCTCTTCCACTGCGGGCGCCGCCGGCGCCAAGCATCCCGCGCAGGTGACGCTCGCCGCGAGCGACGGCACGGTCCTCGACACATTCAGCGTGGACCTGGCCACCGTCTCCTCCACCGACCTGCGCATCGTCACTCGCATCAGCACCATAGACGGCAGCGCGCAGTATTACGCCCTCGTGCCCTCTACCGCCAACAGCGCGGACGGCGACCCGATACCCGGCATCTTCTTCCACCTGCACGGTGCCAACGCTGAAGCCATCGGGGTGGCTGGAGACTTCGCGCCCATGAAGGAAGCGCACGTCGTGTGCCCCACCAACCGACGTCCGGTCGGCTTCCTCTGGGATGACTGGGGCTGCATCGACTTCACCGAAGCCGTCGCGCACGCACGCGCGAACCTGGTGAATGACACGAGCCGCAGCTGGCTCACCGGCCACTCGATGGGCGGTCACGGCACGTGGCTGCTCGGCGCGCGTTTTCCAGAAGAGTTCGCGGCGATCGCTCCGACCGCCGGTTATGTTCGCGATTTTGCCCCCAGCAGGGCTAATTCCGCCGAAGACCACGCTGAAGACATGCTCCTGCGCGCGGGCCGCGCGAACTATGTGCTCAGCATCAAGGAGAACTACCTCCGGCAAGGCATCTATGTTCTGCACGGCGAAGCCGACGAGGATGTGGCCGTGAGCTATGCGCGCGAGATGTTCAAGCAGCTCGCCGCCATAAGCCACCCGGACTTTCAGTACTATGAGCGCCCCGGCTCCCCACACTGGTGGAGCACAGCGCACGACTGGCCGCCGAAGCTGCAATTCCTGTTTCGGCACGTCCTGCCCGAATCCAAGGACATCACCCGCATTAGGTTCCGCACCTGGGCGCCGCAGGTGAGCCACCGCAGCGCATGGGTGCGCATCCTGCAGCAGGAGAAGCCGTTCGAGGTCTCGAGCGTGGACGTCTCCATGGATGTGGCCAAGCGCACCATCACCGGCACTACGTCTAACGTGACCACGCTGGAGCTGGTGCCTCCGATTGCACTGCCCGCGGTCGGCGCGACCGCCGATATCACCATTACGCTTGACGGCCAGTCCGTAACTATGACTCCGAAGGCCGACACGCCGTACCTGCGGTTCCGCCGCGAACAAGACTCCAAGGACAAGGTGGTCTGGGGCCTCGACCCGTCCTGTCGCGACGGCTCCAAGCCCGCGCCGATGCCCGCCAGCGAGAAAACCCCTGCGCGCGGCGGCCCGTTCAAGACCGCCTTTGCGAACGGTTTCATTGTCGTGGTGGGCACACAGGGCGACGAAGCCACCGATGCCCTCCTCATGGCCAAGATCCGCCACGACGCCGACCAGTGGTGGGTGCGCGCCAACGGCTGCTTCGAGATCATCCCCGACACCGCGTTCGATCCGAGGCAGTACCCGACGCACAATGTAATACTGTACGGAAACCATGACCAGAACGCCGCGTGGTCGAAGGTGCTCGGCGACGCCCCGCCCGTTGACGTCCGCAACGGCGCGTTCATCGGCTCCACGTCACGTCACCAGGGC
>JBGVTO010000018.1:0-7146 GCA_041862635.1 Phycisphaerae bacterium
TAGGCAACGGTATTAGTTTGATAATAATGGCCGGCATTGTCTCCAGAATGCCCTGGGCAATCCGGACGCTTTGGCAGAATGTTGACTTAAGAGTCGGCGCAGCGACCGGCTCTGTAGGGCCGGCAAAGATATTGTTCCTGATAGCAGCGTTCGTATTTGTTGTTGCCGGTGCGATACTAATAACTCAGGGCCAGCGTCGGATACCGATTCAGCAGGCAAAACAGATGCGAGGGAGGCGAATGTATGGCGGCCAAAGACATTATTTGCCGCTCCGCGTCAATCATGGGGGAGTGATGCCGATAATCTTCGCATCAAGCTTTATGATGTTCCCGCCAATAATAATTGAACAGTTGACAAAGATCCCGGGGCTCGGTAATTCGGCAATTCTTCTAACAATTAGAGATGCTCTGGGCCACGATGCTTATACCTACAATGTCTTGTATATGCTGTTGATATTTTTGTTTGCTTATTTTTGGGTAACGGTGCAGTTTCAGCCTAAGGAGATGGCCAAGAACCTCCGGGATTCCGGAAGCTTCATCCCCGGCCTTCGCCCGGGACGAAGGACCGCTGACTATCTGGAAACGGTAATGACCAGAATCACTTATTTTGGAGCCGCATTTTTAGCCATAATTGCAATTGTGCCGACAGTAATTTCAATATCATTAGGGATTGATTGGCGTGTAGCAACGTTCTTAGGCGGCACGGGCTTGTTGATAGTTGTTAGTGTCTCGCTGGACCTGGTTCAGAAGATAGAAGCCAACCTTTTGATGCGCAGCTATGAGGGTTTCAGCGGAGCCGGCAGGATAAAAGGAGCGTATGGATGAGAATAGTTTTGTTGGGCGCACCAGGTGCAGGCAAAGGAACACAGTGTAAGAACATTGTTGCCCAATATGGTCTGCTCCATTTATCCAGCGGGGATATCTTACGGCAGGAGCGGGCCGCAGGCACCGAATTAGGGAAAAAGGCGCAGAGTTATATGGATTCAGGTGCTCTCGTGCCGGATGAAATAATAATTGAGATGATGACCGAAGCGATAAGAAAGGCCCCCGCCGCCGGTTTCTTACTGGATGGTTTTCCAAGAACCGTCAACCAGGCAGTTGAGCTTGCTGAGTCATTGGCCGGTAACGAGATGAAAATAGACGTTGTTTTGAACCTCCAGATAGATGACGACGTAGTAGCAAAGCGAATGACCGGAAGAAGAAGCTGTCCAAAGTGTGGGGCGGTTTACCATATTGAAAACTTGAAGCCGAAAGTCGAAGGTCTTTGCGATAACGATGGCGTCGAGCTTGTTCAACGGCCTGATGACAGCCCCGAGGTGGTGGCTAACCGTCTTAAAACATACCATCAGCAGACAGAACCGCTGGTGGATTACTATAGAAACAACGGCATAGTTTATGACTTCGATGCTGACAGAAGCCCCGACGAGATAAGTGCTTCGATATTTGAGAGACTGGACACCCTGGTCAAAGCGTGAAGCGCTGGTTGTGTATCGGAATACGAGAAGAGATACGAAAATAAATGGCTATAACGCTTCGCAGCAGAAGAGAAATTGACTTAATGCGTAAAGCAGGTGTTGTTGTAGCAGATGTTCTTTTAAAACTAAAAGAGATTGCAGAGCCGGGAGTAACCACCGCGCATCTCGACAGCGTAGCTGCGCAAATGACTGCCGATGCCAAAGCACAAGCTTTGTTCAAGGGTGTACGTACCCCGACTTCCCAAATCCCGTTTCCTGGTGCAATTTGCGCCTCGATAAATGAGCAGGTCGTTCACGGGATTCCTTCGGAGAATACAAAGCTGAAGCTCGGCGATATCCTCAGCATTGATTTCGGCGTCAGACTTGACTGCTATTGTGCAGATGCAGCAGTTACGATTGCCATCGGGCAGATTTCAGAAGAAAAACGCAGGCTGATGGACGTAACAGAACATATTCTTGATATAGCAATAGCAAAATCTGCGCCGGGTGTTAAATGGAGTCAGGTAGCTGCCGAGATGCAGCAATATGCTGAGTCCGCCGGTTTTTCGGTGGTAAAAGATTTTGTCGGACACGGTATTGGCAGGAAAATGCATGAGGAGCCGAGAGTGCCCAACTTTGTCAATGATGACTTGTTAGCCAATGACATTGTTTTGGCCGAAGGAATGGTTTTAGCTGTTGAGCCGATGATAAATGCCGGCTCCAGTACCGTGCGAACACTGAGGAACGGATGGACGGTGGTAACAAAAGACAAGAAATGCTCGGCTCATTTTGAACATACAATTGCGATAGTGGAAAACGGTTGTGAGGTTTTGACTTTAGAAAGGTCGTGAGTAATATCTCGAATGAATGACGAGTTACGAGCCACAAAATAAAGAAATATGAAACAGGAAAAATGGCAAAGAAGGACACAATAAGATTGCAAGCCAAAGTGATCGATGCTTTGCCGAATGCGATGTTTAAAGTGGAATTGGAGAACGGCCACAAGGTTTTGGCGCATGTTTCGGGCAAAATGCGGATGCATTATATTCGGATTTTGCCGGGCGACACGGTCCTGGTTGAAATGTCACCGTATGATTTAAACAGAGGCCGAATAGTTCTCAGGCATTAGTCGCAGACTACAGACGAAAAATAGGTATGTAAAATGAAAGTTAGAAGTTCTGTAAAGCGTATATGTGAGAATTGCAAGATTATTCGCCGTAAAGGCGTTGTGCGGGTGATTTGTACGAACCCGCGGCATAAACAACGGCAGGGTTGACCTTGTCGTCAGTGGTGAGTAGAAAGTAAGTCGAGTTTAATTAACCGATTAACTAATTAGTGAGTGGCCAGTGGTAAATAACCAATAACCGGATAGGAAAAGGAGCTGATATGCCACGTATAGTTGGTGTTGATATTCCAAATGACAAATCTACATGGATTTCGCTGACGTATATTGTCGGTATAGGTAAATATACCTCGGAACAGATTTTGAAAGAAGCTGGTATCAAAAGAAGTACAAAGGCCGGCAAGCTCAGTGAAGACGAGCTTAGCCGCATAACGCAGATTATCGACCGCAATTACATCGTGGAAGGTCAGCTTCGCAGGCAGGTTGCACAAAATATAGCTCGCTTGCGCGATATAAATTGTTACAGAGGCGTTCGCCACAGAAGGGGATTACCCGTTCGGGGCCAGTGCACCCAAAGTAATGCGCGCACCCGTAAAGGCCCAAGAAAAACAGTCGCGGGCAAGAAGGGTGTAAAAGAAAAACGCTAAGAGAAGATAACATATACGTTATATGCTAATTAGAGGATTTTTCTAAATAATGGCAAAAAGGACAAAGCGAAGAGCAAGGAAAAATGTCGTCCGGGCTATTGTGCACATAAAGGCGACATTCAACAATACGTTGATTACGATTACGGATTTGGATGGTAATACGGTTTGCTCGGGTTCAGCCGGTTGTGTAGGCTTCAAAGGCTCTCGCAAAAGTACGCCTTTTGCGGCACAAAGGGCTGCACAACGTTGCGCCGGTGCCGCTATGCGTAATGGTGTGCGCGAAGTCGAAATCAGGGTTAAGGGGCCTGGTTCAGGCCGTGAATCCGCCATCTCAGCCCTGCAGCAAGCGGGATTGCGTATCGCTTCGATAGAGGACGTTACTCCACTTCCGCACAACGGCTGCAGGCCGCCGAAGCGAAGGAGAGTATAAAAAATAAAATCCGAAGCACAAGATGATAACTTGGTAACTGGTGAGTAGTGAGTGGTGAGTATTCAGCTGGCCAATTAACCACTCACTAATTAACCAATTAACTTATCCTGTTTTGGATTTCGATATTGGAATTTTAGTTTTTAAATTATAGTTTTTAGCTTTTGGAGATAAATAAAAAGAATGGGACGTTATCTGGATTCATCTTGTAAACACTGCCGTCGTGAAGGGATGAAGCTTATGCTCAAGGGCATCAGATGTGAGACGGCTAAGTGTCCTGTCGAAAAGAAACAGCGGAATTTGGCTCCCGGGATGCACGGTTGGCGCAGAGGCAGGGCGAGTGAATACGGTGTTCGGCTTCGCGAAAAGCAAAAGGTCAAAAGATATTACGGACTTTTTGAGCAGCAGTTTATGAGGTATTTTCACGAGGCTGAGCGGGGGGAAGGCAATACCGGCGAAGCTCTATTGCAATTGCTGGAAAGACGTTTGGATAATGTGGTCTATAAGCTAAATTTTGCACCGTCGCGCAAGGCTGCAAGGCAGCTGGTTGCTCACGGCCATATTTATGTAAACGGACGCAAGGTGAATGTCAGCGATTATACTACGAACATCGGCGACAAGATAACAATCAAAGGTTCCGAAAAAAGCGTCAAAAAAGTGAAGGAGCAGCTGGAAAGCAACCCGAATTTTTCCACACAGAGCTGGCTGCAATTAGCTCGGGAAAAACCCGAAGCTACTATTGTCGCAATGCCCGCTCGGGATGATGTCCAGATTCCCGTTGAAGAGCAGTTGGTTGTGGAGTTCTGCTCGAGATAGCTGCGAAGCAGTTTTAGTTTTTGGTGTCGAGTTTTGATTCCTGCCGGCAACAAGCAGGAGTAAAAATTCAAAACTCAAAACTTACATAGGAGACCTGTATGCGAGTTACATGGCGTGGTTTAGAATTGCCGACTCGTGTTGAGCGAGACACGATGGTATCAAGTGATAAGTATAGCCGATTCTTTATTGAGCCTTTCGAGAGGGGATTCGGCACCACTATTGGGAATAGTCTCAGACGTATATTGCTTTCCTCTTTGGAAGGTAGTGCCGTAACGTCGGTCAAAATAGAGGGTGTCAGCCATGAATTCAGCTCGATAAAAGGCGTGATGGAGGATGTTACCGATATTGTTTTGAATGTTAAGAGTCTTGTCATTCGCCTCCAAGGCCAGGGGCCAAAGACGATGACTGTTTCGGCCAATAAAGCCGGCGTTATAACGGCCGCTGATATAGTTACTGACCCGGCCATTGAAGTGATAAATAAAGATATGGTGTTGGCCACTTTGACGGAAAAAGTAAAGTTTGAAATGGAAATGGTAGTTGAGAGCGGTCGTGGTTATGTGCCGGCTTCCGAACGTATCGCTGCCGCTGACAGGTTCGACCAGGAAATCGGAAGAATAATGCTCGACGCCGTATATTCACCAGTTACACGAGTACGCTATACAACCGAGAACACCCGTGTGGGCCAGCGAACTAATTATGACAAGCTGATTCTGGAAATTTGGACCAACGGAACAATCACGCCTGAAATGGCACTGGTGGAGGCTGCTACAATATTGCGTAAGCACGTTAATCCGTTCGTGCAGTACTTCGAGCTTGGAGAACAGACCGTCGCCGCTTCTGAGATTATTGAGGCAGAGCCCCAGGAACAAGCGGTGGACGAGGAAATGTTACAGAAACTCAATATGCCGATACAGGAGCTGGAGCTCTCAGTGAGAGCAAGCAACTGTCTTGAATCAGTCAAAACCGAAACAGTTGGCCAATTGGTGAAGATGACAGAGGTTGATTTGCTGAAGATTCGCAGCTTCGGTAAGACTTCTCTGCGGGAAATCAGGAGGAAACTCGCCGACATAGGCTTGTCTTTAGGAATGACTGATATCGATAGTTAATTTTAATAGTTTAATTTGATAACGATTACGGGCGGCAGCGCCGGATTAAGAGGAATTTGAATATATGCGTCATAGAGTAGCAGGACGTCGGTTAAGTCGAACAAAGGAGCATCGTCTGGCTATGCGACGAAATTTGGTCGCTTCGCTAATCCAGCACGAGACGATTTCGACCACAATAGAAAAGGCTAAAGAGGTAAAGCCCTTTGCCGAGAAGTTGATTACATTAGCCAAGAAAGGCACATTGCCAGCCAGACGCCGGGCAATTGCCCTGCTTGGAAACCGCGACGTCATAGATTACGAGGACGGCCGAGCAGTCAAAACCGGCACGATAATTGGAAAGTTGTTCAGCGAACTTGGTCCCAGATACCTTGACAGGCCTGGCGGTTATACGAGGATTATTCGGCTGTCTTTGAGAAGGTTGGGTGATAATGGCCAGCTTGTCTTGCTGCAGCTCATAGGCGCCGACGAGAGCTCAAAAAAACATAGCAAAACTACAGCCAAGAAACGCTCACGCAAAAAGGCAAAAGAAACTGTAGAAGTTAAAGAGATTGACGAAGACCAGGAGCCTACAGAAACCGGCGACCAAACAGACCAGTCCGAGCAATAATAGCAGATGGTAGGTAGCGGATAGAAAATAGCGAGAAGTATAAAAGCAAAAAAAACGCTGCGCTAAACACAATACGAGATACACAATGCGAGATACGATAGAATGAGCACGGATGATTGCCTCTTTTGTAAAATGGTAGCCGGGCAGATTCCGGTGACGAAGATTTACGAAGATGAGGTTGTCCTCGCTTTTTTGGACATTGGCCCCATAAGTGATGGCCATACTTTGGTGATACCGAAGCAGCACTTTGAAAAGTTACACGATTGTCCGTCTGAGTTTTTAGGCCGGGTTGGTTCTCGGCTTGGCAAAATCGCCGGAGCTGTAACTGCCGCGATGAATTCCGACGGCTATAATGTGTTGTGTAATAATGGCAGGGCGGCAGGCCAGCTTATTGAGCATTTGCATTTTCATATAATTGTTCGCAATACCGGCGACGGCCTCTTCGGCCAATGGCCGGCTTACGAGTATGAGCAGGGAAAAATCGAAGTAATAGCCGAGAAGATTCGAAAAAATTTGTAATTTGTTTTTGTTCTTCTTGAATAAAACCTTTTTTGCGGTATATATATATATGTTAATGATCGCGGGGTAGAGCAGTCTGGTAGCTCGTCGGGCCCATAACCCGGAGGTCGCTGGTTCGAATCCAGCCCCCGCTATTAATCCCTGGAGATAATATTCAGATCCATATTTCAACTCAAAATCACAGTTTCGATGTATGTGTTTAGCCGCTATTGATTTCTTGGTGGCCCGGCCATCTTGGCCCTGTTTTCACGGGCTGCTCGCCGTGCTACGCTCGTCGCAGCAGGGAAGCCCGTGCCACGTCAGTCCGTAGGACAGCTAACGGTGGAAACTGCTGATTCAGTCCACAGGATGGCTTGCGCCATTGTCTGGCCAAACACATACCCTGAATTGGCTCGATTTCCGAGGTGTCAATGGGCGCGTTATAACCAGCCAGTGATATTGCTTACCG
>JBGVTO010000019.1:0-18065 GCA_041862635.1 Phycisphaerae bacterium
ACATGCTGAGACCTCGACGGGCGCACATCAGCCACTTGAAGATATATCCAGGATTGTCCACGACCACGGCGCTCTGCTGCTGGCCGATACGGTCACGAGTCTGGGCGGTATGGAGGTTGATGTGGACAGCTGGCAAATCGACGCTTGCTATTCCGGCACACAGAAGTGCCTGTCCTGTCCGCCGGGGCTGGCACCGGTGACTTTCAGCGCTGCTGCGGTTGCGGCAATCGATAATCGTAAAACCAAGGTTCAGAGCTGGTATCTGGATACTTGCATGATCCGCAAGTACTGGGGCAGCGAGCGTCTGTATCATCACACCGCACCGGTCAATATGAACTACGCCTTGCTGGAATCGTTGAGGATAATTAAGGAAGAAGGTCTTGAGTGCCGATGGGCGCGTCACCTGGCCAATCACAAGATTCTCCGTGCGGGTCTGTCTGCCATTGGGATTGACTACGTAGCTCAGCCGGGCTATGAGCTGCCTATGCTAAATGCGGTCGCCATACCCGCCGGTGTGGACGATGTTACGGTACGAAAACAGCTGCTCAACGAGTTCAACATCGAAATCGGCGGCGGTCTGGGCAATTTCAAAGGAAAGGCATGGCGTATCGGCTTGATGGGCTCGGCCTGCACACTGAGTAACGTGATGCTATGTCTGTCGGCACTGGAGAAGTGTTTGGCTGACCAGGGCACCTCCTTTAATCGGGGCGCAAGCATCGCTGCGGCTATCGAGCAGGCGGGCCTGTCGTGACGTGGCCGCGACACGGCTGGCAGGCCCCGTTAGAGGCCCGAAAGAAAAAGGCTCTAACGGGGCAAGCACGAATAGCAGTCTGACCGTAGCTACCAGCGGGAAAGGCAATTAATAATTTTCGGGGTAGAATAAATGAAAAATCTTAAAAAACGAATTCGTAACGGTGAAACGCTGATTGGATGCTGGCTCAACCTGGGCTCATCAGTAACTGCCGAAATTGTGGGGATGGCGGGCTTTGATTGGGTGCTCATCGATTTGGAGCATGGAGCAGGGACAGAAAAAGATGTGCTGCATCAGCTGCAGGCGCTGGAGCATACACCAGCGGCGCCGGTGGTTCGCGTGGAGTCTTACGAACGGCAGCGTTTTCATCGCATCCTCGATTTAGGGGCCGAGGGTATCATGTGTCCACGAATCAACAACCTTGAAGAAGCGCAACGGGCGGCTAAGGCCATGCGGTATCAGCCGGAAGGCGTTCGCGGTGTGGCGTATATGGTGAGAGCGACGAATTTTGGTGCGAACTCCAAAGAGTATTTCGCGAGCAGCAAAGATACCCTCGTCGGCATTGTACAGGTGGAGAGCGAGGAAATTCTTAATAGTCTCGATGACATCGCAGCAATTGATGGTATTGATTTGCTTTTTGTCGGGCCATCTGACTTATCGGCGGCATTGGGCATTTTCGGGCAATTTGAACATCCTCGATTCATCGATGCCTTGAAAACTACAGCAGCGGCAGCTAAAAATGCTGGTAAGGCAAGCGGGGTCCTGATGCGCAGACCGGAAGAATTTAATAAATATCACGACCTGGGCTTTCGCTTTATCGCCTGTGGAGCTGACGCTGCATTTGTAACCTCCGGCGCCCGAAATATGATGGATACTTTGAACAATTTGAGGTCATCTCTGAAATGAACATTCGGCCTTGGCGCTTTTTTTGCAGGAACTCTCGAATATCTTTAAACCAGTAGCAGATGAAAATCACCAATGTAGAATCTTTCTTAATGTCTTATCAAATGCCTGAGCCCCAAAAACTCCCCTTTTGGGGTGGAGAACGCACTATCCTCAAGCGAGATGCTATGCTCATTCGCGTATCAACCAATACCGGCTTGACAGGTTACGCTCCCGGTCCGGCACATGAACGCGCCTGGAAGGAAATTAATACGGAAATACGATTATTTCTCACCGGCAAGGACCCGCGTCAATGGAATTCTTTTACATTCCAATCCAATCCGGAAACAGTCAAGACATACTATGCCGTGGAAATCGCATTGATTGATTTGGTTGGTCGATACGAAGGCTGTGCAATCTCCGAGCTGTTGGGTGGACGTTTGCGCGACCGCATTAAACTTTATGGCAGCGCCGGTATGTATATGCCTCCTGAAAAGTATGCCGAAGAGGCGGCGGCTATATCGGCCATGGGATTCCCGGCATATAAAATGCGGCCGGGGCTCGGCCCGGAAGACGACTTGAAAACTGTAGAATTGATGCGGCAGGCTGTAGGATCGGAGATGGGCCTTATGGTTGATGCACATACCTGGTGGAGAATGGGCGAGCGCAGCTATTCCTTCGAACAAATTGAACAGCTGGCGAATGATATGGCGAGGTATAATCCGATTTGGCTGGAAGAGCCACTGCCTCCGGAGAAGCATGAGGCTTATCGCAAACTGCGAAGTCAGTTGAATGTCAAGTTAGCCTCCGGAGAGCACGAGCCTGATATCTTGAGTTTTCAGGATTTGATTGATTCCGAAGCCGTTGATTATATTCAGATGGACGTGCTCTGCCAGGGAGGCTTTGCCGTGGCGCAGCGAATCTTTGAAGGTGTGCAGCGGTACGGATTGAAGTTTGCGTTTCATAGCTGGGGAACTACGCTCGAAGTGCTGGCTGCGGCACATGTGGGGATATGCCGGCCGGAAGATGTGGTTGAATGGCTGGAATACCCGTGTTACTCGGCCGAGGGACGTGCGGGGATGTATCCGTTTCCACTTTCGGATGAAATTCTGACCGAGCCACTGGAAATTGAGCAGGGGTATCTTGTTGTGCCCGAAGGGCCCGGCCTGGGAATTGACGTTGATGAACGCGTGATAGAGAAGTATCCATTCATACCGGGGCCCTGGTCGGTTTTCCATTTGGATTCTCCGCCTGAAACTATTGCAGTTACGGGGGATCACAGCGTAAAATAGGTGAATCCCGCCCGTCGAGAAGACGGGACGGGATGAAAGGAGAGTAGAATGATTGACCCGTTGTGGCTTATGTTAATCGGTACGATTGTGGTCCTCGGCGGTATTTTAAAGTTGAGGCTGCATGCATTTCTGGCGCTAATCCTTGGCGCCATCATTGTGGGTTCTCTGACAGCCACACCTGCACTGAGGCAATTTGCCCAGGACAAGAACATGACAGCAGCAGAAACCGAAGCCTTAATCCAACAATCCGTGGGTGAGCGTGTTGCCGGCGCATTTGGGCGAACGTGTACGAAGATTGGGATTTTAATTGCCATGGCCTCCATCATCGGGAAGTTCTTACTTGAAAGCGGCGCTGCAGAGCGAATCGTTCGGTCTCTGCTAAAATGGCTGGGGGAAAAACGCGCGCCCTGCGCATTCTTAAGCAGCGGATTTCTGCTGGGAATGCCGGTCTTTTTCGATACGGTTTTCTATCTGATGATACCCTTAGGTAAGGCCATGGGGATAAGGGTGGGCCGGAATTACGGTCTCTATATTATGGCGATTGTAGCGGGAGCAACCATGACCCATTCTCTCGTACCACCGACGCCCGGTCCCTTGTTCGTCGCGGGTGAACTTTCTGTAAATATAGGACTCATGATTATAGGGGGAATCGTCGTTGGTATATTTACTGTAAGCGCCGGTTATCTTTATGCGCTATGGGCAAACCGAAAATGGTCGATACCTGTCAGAGACACGGCCGATACTTCTGTTGCCGACCTAAAAAGTATGACAGAAAAAGATGAAGCAACCCTGCCACCCTTTTGGCTTTCGATACTACCCATTGTTCTGCCCGTGCTTTTGATTGCCGGAGGGACATTTTTCGATTCCTGGGCGAAGACACAATCTCCCATAACAACAACTCCATGGTGGCGAAGCATCGCCGTGTTGATTGACAACGTAGGCAATCCCAATGTAGCCCTTACAATTTCGGCTGCTATTGCTCTGGTGACTTTTGCATGTCAGCACCGAGGCCATAAGAAGAATATCACAGCGTTCCTTCAGAATGCGCTCTCGAGCGGCGGGCTAATCATTCTGATTACATCCGCCGGTGGTGCCTTCGGCGGCATCCTGCAACAGACCGGTATCGGTTATCGCATCCAGGAGCTGGCGACTTCTTATCGCATAGCCATACTTCCTCTGGCATTCTTTGTGACCGCCATTGTAAGAACGGCTCAGGGTTCCGCAACGGTTGCCATGATAACTGCGGTTGGCATTCTCGGTGGTCTGGCCGGTACCGGACAACTGGGATTCCATCCGCTCTATCTGGCACTGGTCATCGGATGTGGTTCAAAACTCATTCCCTGGATGAATGACAGTGGTTTCTGGGTGATATGCAAGATGTCCGGTATGACGGAGGGCGAAACGCTGAAAACCTGCTCGACGATGATGACGCTGATGGGAATCGTTGGTTTGCTGGTGATTATGATTTTAGCACGACTTTTTCCATTGGTCTGACAATCCCGCTAAATAGAAAATAAGGAATCAAAATGAAAATTGTCGACATGCGTATTCACTCGGTCGCTATCGCAGACCCGCCGCTACGCAGCTCGTATGGCCTTCATGCCCCATACGCCTTGCGGACTATTCTGGAGCTTGAAAGCGAGGACGGTATTGTCGGCATTTCCGAAACGTATGGCGGGGAAACTCCGGCTCAGGCTCTAAGAGAGTTGCGGCCGCAAGTTGTTGGTGCCGATTCGTACCGTCTAACCGGTTTCCTCTCGCCCATGATTGAAGGACAGGGAGCAGGCGCCGAGCGTTCTCAGACATATCTGGTGCCTGGAGAGAATCCCCTTGATGTAACGACCCGCACGTACGCGGCAATTGAAGCTGGGTGTCTGGATTTGATAGGAAAATCTGTTGGCCAGCCGGTATGTGATCTGATTGGCGGTCGTGTCAGAGATAAAGTTCCGTTTTCCGCTTATCCGTTCTACAAACATGCCGGAGGGGGAGGTGAAGGCGACGATGTTCGCGAAGATGAATACGGAGAAGCCCTGACGCCCGAAGCCCTGGTGCAGCAAGTCAAACAAATGGTAACCAAATACGGATTCGGCTCTATCAAATTCAAAGGCGGTGTGCTGGAACCGGATCTGGAAATTGAGACCATCAAATTGCTCCGTCAGGAGCTTGGTCCTGAAGTTCCTTTGCGCATCGACCCAAATTCTGCATGGACCGTCGAAACATCCCTGCGCGTAGGCAAAGCGTTGGCCAAGGAGCTTTCGGGTGGCGGATATTTGGAAGACCCAACCGCCGGCCTGGAAAATATGGCAGAGGTAAGACGACGGTTAGTCGCCGAGGGGATTATGACACCGCTGGCCACTAATGTAGTGGTCACTTCATTCGATGACATCCCTCGGGCTATCGAATTAGACGCTGTGCAGATTATTCTGTGTGACCATCATTATTGGGGCGGCATGCGGCAGGTACAGCATTTGGCGAATCTCTGTAAGGTCTTTGGCATCGGATTATCAATGCATTCGAACAGTCATTTGGGCGTGTCCCTGATGGGAATGGCGCACGTGGCCGCCGCGACACCTCATTTGACTTATGCCTGTGACACCCATTATCCCTGGCAGTCAGAACAAGATGAAGTGGTCGCTGGAGGCCGCGTACCGATTGTCAAAGGTTGTGTCAAGATTCCTGAAAAGCCTGGATTGGGAGTAGAGCTGGATTATGACCAACTGGCACGTTGCCGTGAACGATACGAAAAATGTCCATATCGCAAACGGGATGATGAGGCCCAGATGCGCAAACATGTCGATCCCGACTGGAAGCGAATTCTGCCAAGATGGTGATTTCTTAGTTCATTAGGAGAAAATACTCAGAGCTTATCCGAATAACCGTCTCGTTATGAGCCCGAGCAAAAAGTTACACCGTTAGGTGTCCTACGGAGAGGCCAAGGCCACAATCCAAATTGTTAGCCCCCGGCACTGTCGGGGGTTGCCATTCCTGCGAAAGCTCCAAATCCCAAATAAAATGTCATTGCGAGGCCTGCTTTTGAGGCCGAAGCAATCTCACTACTGTTTAGCCCCCCAACCCCGAAGGGCGTTGGGGGGTCACCCTATCCCCTAATCTATCGCGGATTACGCTCATTTCACCAGTTTTTTTAATTGACAATCGCTATTTTGATGTTATAATACCTGCATATAAAAAACGCTTTGGAGGAGTGATTCCAAAATGGCGTTAATTCAAAGAGATTTTCGTAAATTCAAACCTAAGGCGGTAAATGTGCGCACAGTATGCAGCGAAAATGAAATTGTCTCTTTGTCATGTCGAGCGCAGTCGAGACATCTGGTCACGAAAGGGACTGGTTCTGCAATCGCAGCCAGATTCCTCCACTTCGGTCGGAATGACACAAAAACAGAAAGGAAGGTGTAAAATGAAATGGTTTGAAAGTTACAGGATCAGGTTGGTGTTACTTGGATTTATGGCCACTATTGTGCTTGGCTGTAACAGCGCGAACGCAGATTTCACCTTCGGTGAACCCACGAATCTTGGGCCAACGGTCAACAGTTCCGCTAACGAGAAAGGGCCAAGCATCTCCGCCGACGGATTGACACTCTATTTTCGCTCCGCGCGCTCTGGCACGCAGGGACCAGGTGACCTCTGGGTCACAACGAGGTCATCGACGCATGACAAGTGGGGCGACCCTGAGAATCTTGGGGCGACGATAAACAGTTGGGGCCAAGATGACGAGCCTGACATCTCAGCGGACGGGTTGGAACTCTATTTCTACTCCCGGCTCGGTGCTGCAAGTGACGCAGACCTTTGGGTAGCGAGGCGGGATACGACTAGCGATATCTGGAGCCAACCGGTAAACCTTGGTTCCATGGTCAACAGTTCGCAGCACGACTGGGACCCAAGCATCTCAGCCGACGGACTAGAGCTATATTTCAACTCCGATAGACCTGGCGGATCTGGTAATTCTGACCTATGGGTAACAACGCGGGCCACAAAAGAAGATCCGTGGAGTGAACCGGTCAATCTGGGCCCCACTGTAAATAGTCCGGTCAATGACGCTAGTCCGGAAATCTCAGATGAGGGGCTGATGCTTTTCTTTGTCTCCGCTCGGCCCGGCGGGTACAGTGATGCCGACATATGGGTTACGACACGGGCAACCACAGAGGAAGATTGGGGATTCCCACTAAATCTGGGGCCAAAGGTGAATACGGCTTATGCAGAGTTTTCCCCAAGCATTTCAGCCGATGGACTGTGGCTTTATTTTTGTGACTACACAAGCCCCCGGCCAGGGGGATATGGTGGTGAGGATCTATGGCAAGTGCCCATCATCCCAATCGTTGACCTCAATGGCGACGGAATTGTTGACTCTGCCGATATGTGCATAATCGTTGACCACTGGGGAACAAATGTGCCGTTGTGCGATATTGGTCCGACACCTCTCGGTGACGGCATAGTAGATGTCCAGGACCTAATTGTCCTTGCAGAGCATTTGTTTGAGGAAGTTCCACCAGTTGAATAAGCTGCATGTTGTCAGCTTGACGCAGTCGGCATCTTCTCCGGCCTGATTGATGATGTTCGTATCTACAACCGGGCCGTGACACCATAAAATTAGGTATGGTGCGATGAATCGCACCAATTATGGGAGGGAAAAACCAGGAGGGGAAAAGGGGTCATGAGCATTTTCTTCCTCGGCCGAGAGATTGCATAGTCGCAGGGGCAGCGCAGCCGAATGAGCCAATCTCTAATCCACTCAAGAATCCAACTTTAGCTCACGTTAGCTCAATTCTCACTATCCAGCATCCAGCTTTGTAGCATAAGAAAGCTCGTAGTCATTTGACTATGGTTCGTTTCCCAACCTGTCACCGGCCAGAGCATAAAAAAGCCCGTAGTCATTTGACTATGGTTCGTTTCTCAACCTTTCACCAGCCAGAGCATAAAAAAGCCCGTAGTCATTTGACTATGGTTCGTTTCCCAACATTTCACCGGCCGGAGCATGAAAAAGCTCGTAGTCATTTGACTATGGTTCGGTTCCCAACCTTTCACCGGCCAGAGCATGAAAAAGCTCGTAGTCATTTGACTATGGTTCGTTTCCCAACCTTTCACCGGCCGGAGCATGAAAAAGCCCGTAGTCATTTGACTATCGTCGGCTGGCATCTCACTTGGTAAAAGGATGACAAAAAAAGTGCTTTTTTGGTCATTTTTTTGTTGACATTGTTTGTAAAGACGTTAAAATACCCCTATGTTAGCCATCAGGCTAACATAAACCGCCCGTAGGCGAAGATGACAATTAAGTTTGCATGTCGTAAGCCACCGAGTGGCAAGGACTTAGAGCCAGTCGGCCTCGTAGCGCAGCGCAGACCCCGCACCAATTGAGCTTAGCTCATGACTAATTGGTGCTGGGCCAATAACTAATATAAAGGGAATTACCCATTTACTCATTTACCCATTTACCCATTAAACCACTCATGAGAATCGAGAATCCAACTTTATCTCACTTTAGGCACTTTAGCTCACTCTTCACTCTCTCCCCCCTCTACATCTGTCGAGGATTCTCTACAAATCAGCCCTTTTTATGCAAAACAAACCCAATTTCCGAAAAAGTCAAATGAATGTAAGTGCTTATATAAAAATGTCTTATGGAAATAAATGTAATTGGACACTTGGTCAAAACAAACCCAATTCAAACCCAATCAAAGCCAATTGCCAAAAAGCCAAAATCAATGTAAACTTAACTTTAACAAAGGATTACAGAAAAAAAGATGATTTCGCAGTCCGAATAAACAAACCCAATTTCCGAAATGGCCAAAATGAACGTAAACTTAACTTTAACAAAAGATTACAGAAAAAAGGATTGTTTAGCAGCCCAAAAAACAAACCCAATTCAAACCCAATCTTGTCCGCCGTAGGCGGATTCAGAAACGCCAAAATCGCTTGCCGGAAAATCCGGCCACACCCGCAATCCCATAGACAAAAAGAATACCTTGCCCTGTGGTACAAAACTGTATATCCTAAGCACAAAAATCCTCGGGAACTGACTATGAAGAAGGCAGGCTACCTGCAGTGGGCAATTGAGAACACCAGGACAGTATGGTGGCACGACTCGGCCGAGCCGAGCGAGCTTGAGCGCGGTATCCGCAGGGGCGCCATCGGTGCTACCACGAATCCTTTTCTCTCGCATCTTGCATTGTCCAGGAATAAAGACGCATGGGCCAAGGAAATAGACAATGTGCTGTCAGAGCACTCAGAGCCGGCTCGTTGCGGCGCATCGCGACGAGAAAGAAAAGCCGAAAAGCTCATGAGCATAGCAATAACACATGCTGCCCGTCAGCTCGAGCCGCAATATGAAAAAAGCACAGGCCGGATGGGCTACGTCTGCGCTCAGGTCAACCCCGCCCGTGCGGCAGAAAGAGAGTGTATGCTTTCGATGGCAAGGCGTTTTCATGCCTGGGCACCCAATATTGCCGTCAAGCTGCCCGCCACGGCGGCAGGGCTGGATGTGCTTGAGGACTGTACGGCTGAAGGAATCACGGCCACACTAACGATAAGCTATACCGTGCCGCAGGTAATTGCCATAGCCGAAAGACATCGCCAGGGGATACAGCGGGCCAAACAAAATGGTGTCGAGCCGGGCAAGTGCTTTGCCGTAATTATGATTGGGCGCCTGGACGACTATCTTAGAGATGTCGCACACGACTGCAAAGCTGATATTAGCGAACCCGATATTCGTCAGGCAGGTCTGGCGGTTTCCAAACGTGCTTATTCGATTTACAAACAATTCAGCTATGAAGCGATGTTGATAGTCGCCGCCTTAAGGGGGACTTATCATATGACGGAATTATCTGGCGCGGAAATCATTATGTCTATTGCCCCACCATACCAGGAGATGCTGCTGTCCGAAAAATTGGACTGCGAGGAGCGCATAGACCGCCCGATACCCGGAGATATGATTGAGAGACTCTCAGCATTGCCTGAGTTTGTTCGGGCTTACGAACCTGAGGGAATGCAGCCCAAGGACTTTATTACATACGGGGTGACGCAAAAAACACTTGCACAGTTTCACGAAGGCGGCTGGAAATTATTAGAGAAGTTCCAGCTTGAATAATGTTTTTCACGGATGGAGGTCGGCTTTTTATCAGAATCTCCTAACCAGAATATAAAGAAAGGTTCTACTATGAAGAAGATTGGCTTTATCGGATTGGGAATAATGGGCAAGCCTATGGCTAAGAATCTGCTCAAGGCGGGTTACTCGCTCACAGTTTACGACATTGTGGCTGAGAGGATGGATGACGTTGTCAAGGCCGGGGCGAAGGCGGGCTCATCAAGCAAAGATGTAGCCGAAAAGAGCGAGATTGTAATAACCATGCTGCCCAACTCTCCGGACGTCAAGGAAGCGGTGCTGGGTAAGAATGGCGTTCTGGAGGGGGCGAAGCCGGGCACTATCCTTATCGATATGAGCTCCATTGCGCCTTTGGCAAGCAAGGAGGTAGCAGAAAAGGCCAAAGAGAAGGGAGTGACTATGCTTGATGCTCCCGTAAGCGGCGGCGAGCCCAAGGCCATGGAAGGGACGCTCGCGATAATGGTCGGAGGGCCGCAAGAGACATTCGATGAAGTTAAAGATATCCTAAGTGTGATGGGGGCTTCCGTGACACGGGTAGGTGAGATTGGCAGCGGCAACATGACAAAATTGGCCAATCAGATAATTGTAGCCCTGAACATTGCTGCAATGTCCGAGGCAATGGTTCTGGCGGCCAAGGCAGGTGTCAACGCAGAGAAGGTCTTTCAGGCGATTCGCGGAGGACTGGCCGGCAGCGCTGTTTTGAATGCGAAGATGCCGCTGGTGCTGGAAGGTAACTTTAAGCCCGGCTTTCGCATCGAGCTGCACATCAAGGACCTGGCTAATGCGCTGGATACCGCCCATGAGGTAGGTGTTCCTGTTCCCCTGTCCGGTGCAGTGATGGAGGTGATGCAAGCATTAAAAGTGGACGGCAAGGGCGCAGACGACCACGGCGGGATTATTCAGTTCTATGAAAAGCTGGCCAAGGTCGAGGTAAGAAGATAGCTATACTCGGTATTGTAACAAAGAACCGACGTTCTTAGACCAACGGAAGTACAGATGCAAAGAGCAGCGTAATAGCCAGAGTAATCAGTCCCAGCGCTGCGGTGAGGATTGTCCAGGATTTGAGCGTCTCTATTTCGGTCAGGCCGCCCATCCTCGCGAAGATCCAGAACCCACTGTTGTTCATCCAATCTCCAACAAGCGAGCCGCCGCCAATAGCCATGGCTAAATACACGAGATTGCAACCGAGCATTTCTTCCGATATGCCCATAGCCGCAAACATCGAAGCGGTCGTAATCATGGCTACAGTGCCTGAGCCTTGCGAAAATTTTATGATCGTTGAGACAGCAAAAGCCAGAAGCAGGATTGCAAGTCCCAAGCCCTGACCTCCTGAATCGACAAATCCCCTCACCACGTCCTGGACACCAGCGGCTCGGAGCATTGCGCCGAAAGCACCACCACCAGCCGTTATAAGAATAATGATGCCACCACTCATAAGGGCTGCGTCCATCTTCCCGGAAAGCTCCTTGAGAGACAATCCTCGACTGCGAACAAGCACAAACATCGCGATAGCCGCCGAGAGCAGCAGAGCCAGGTTGGGATTACCCAAAACAGCCGCAATTTGAGCTATCAGCGAGCCCCCGACCAGCGCATTTGTCACCGTATTGGCGGATATTAGGATGACGGGAAGTACAATTGGCGAGAGCGAAATCCACAGGCCTGGTAACTGGCTGTCGTCCAGGGGCTCTGCCTCCGGCTCGCCAGTGTAAGGACGCATCGGAATGTCCACACACCGATTAATCAACTTACAAACGAGTAATCCAAGGACTGCTGTGGGCAAGCCCACAAGCACTCCCATCCCTATCATTACGCCAAGGTCAACGCCGAAGCAGTTGGCCATGAACAGAGGACCCGGCGTTGGCGGAACCAGTGTATGAGTGATTCCGGCACCTGCGACAATAGCTGTAAGGTACAAGACGTAGTTCTTTTGTGTTCGCCGATAGAGCGAACGAGCCAGCGGCACCAGAAGGTAGAAAACAGTGTCAAAGAACACAGGAACTGAGAGTACGAATCCGCTTGCCATAAGCGCCGTAGATGCTCTCTTTTCTCCCAGTGCTTTCAGAAATGACCGTACGATACGGTCGGCGGCGCCGCTGTCCATAAGACATCTGCCGATGACAGCAGCCAGCGCAATCACGATACCGATAGCCCCGACAACTGAGCCAAACGCCTCGGCCACGCGAGAGACCTTACCCGCGAGATCGCCGGGAGCCAGCAAGCTGACGATTATTGCAGCAGTTATCAATGCAACAAACGCATTGACACGCAGTACTATGATCATCGCAATAAGCAGGGCAACGCCAATAATCAATATCACTACCGGGTTCATAATAACAGACCTCCAAAGATTGCCTCTATACAGTCACTCACAAATTCAAGTGCTCCTTAGCGAAGGCAAGGCATTTTTTGATGTTATCTTCTTCAAGCCTGACCAACTCATTTAGCGGCAGATGATTTACCTTTGGCAGACGCTCCGGCGAGGCATTTGCGCGGACATATCTGAGAGTACGGGCCAGGTCGGAGCCGGGCACATCCTCAAACGTCGCCCAGTACTTCTCCGTCAGGCAAGGGACTTTTAGCGGATCTCGGGTTGCCATCTCCAAACAAAATTTTATTTCGGGCCTTTCCTTGCGAAGTATGTGAACCATTCGAGGCAGGTCAAGCAGGCCTTGCCCCAGCGTGACATCGGCAAGCAGGAAGCCCTCTTCGTATTCGGCCACGGCCATATCCTTTAGATGGGCCGCAAAGCCGTAAGGTGCGTACGCCTCGACAACAGCCATCGGGTCTTCCAGAAGTGCAAAGCTGTTGCCCGTATCGACGCACACGCCGACGTATTCGCTGCCAATGCGCCTGAGCATATCAAGCATTTGATTGATGCGCCAATCTTTGTGATTTTCAATCGCAAGTCGCATACGGTATCGTGCTGCGACCGGCTCAGCTAATTGCAGCGACTTCAAGGTACGTTTCGCAAACTCTTTGAATTCATCGGCTTTGCTGAACTGCTCGTAGCGTCGACCACCTATTGCGATACGGATTACCTTTGCTCCAGCCTGCTTAGCTGTTTGCACTGCTGCGTTGAATCTTTCAACGCCGGACTTATCACGGGGCAAAGAAGCAGAACCTTCAATAAACATGTCGTATTTATGGGCCTTTTCCCGAAGTTTACGAGTGTAGGCTTCGTCTCGAACGCTTATGTTCATCTGGATGCCGCCGGCACCGATATTATGACAATGGTCGAGGAAGCTCAATGGGTCACCAAGTTTTCCTTTCATCCACGCCCATCGTTGATGGGCGGGATTCATTTGCCCGGAGCGTTCTGCTCTGAGCCGGATGTTGTAGGAAAAATCTGCAATGCCAAGCCGCGATCTTTTGGCCTGCTCTGCGCCATATATTCTTCCCAGATCCCCGATTGTAGCTGCCGCCAAGCCACCGGCAATTGAACAAAGCACTTCTCGACGATTCATCTTTTACAATCTCCTATGTCTTACACCGGTGGCAATATTTGTCTTTCAATTATAGGTCTGAATAAACGTCTATTGTAGAAATTCAGTCACCGCGCTTATGTCGTTTCCAATGACCCCTGCCGAGCCGTGGCTCTGGAACGACTGGTTGCTGCGAGTAAGATAATTCATACTTCATCCGGTACTATGAATGGCTCGCGGTAGTTTCGGCGTACGTACATATTTGCCCAGTCACTAAACTCGCCAACAAATTTCTCACTTGTCTGGTCAAATATCAGAGAAGGCCCTATGGTCAAAGGTTCCCTTACAAGGTCCACTTCGTTGGCACTTAGATGGGTAAGACAACTCTCAAAAGATTCCGTCAGGATACTGTTCCCTGCGATTACTTCCTTGATTTCCTCGACGGGTTGTTTGCGTCCAAGCCGATAAGATATGTTGGCCATATGGCACAGTGCAGCAGAGATGTGGCCTTCGAGAACATCGGCTATAAGGTCACTGACTTTCCGGCTTCGCATCGCCTGAATGAAATTGGCCTGATGACCGAGACCACCTTCGCCGGGAAACTGCTTGAGTTTTTTGTGGTTGTTGTCATACGCCCAGCCACCCCCTCTACCACCGCGAAAATAGCCGTGCTCACAATTGACCACCATGCCAAAGCTGGTTCCTCTATAGTGGTCTGTAGCGCGAAGGCCCTTTCTCCGTCGCAGGCCGCGAACTTCATAAATAATCGGAACCGGTTTATAGTCAAAGAAAGTGATTTGAGTGTTAGGCGTTTGCCCGTCATCGTCCAAGCCGAGCCGCCCACCAATGCTGATTGCTTTGGGAGCAATTCTCTGCTGGCCAATCGCCCATCGGCTCTCGTCCACATTGTGGGCACCGAGATTGCCGACCTCCCCGGTCCCTGTATCCCAAAACCAGTGCCAATCATAGTGCAGGTTCTTCCGCATCAAGGGCACCAGTGGAGCCGGTCCCTGGAAGAGGTCATAGTCCACCGATACAGGGATGGGCTGGGGGCCATTGACTTTGCCAATACTCTCACGAAGGTTGTAGCTGATTGCCCGAACGAGTTTAATGGAACCGAGGTTACCATTTTTAACATACTCCACGGCCGCCTGCAGCCCTACATCGGAGCGGTCTTGTGAGCCGACCTGTACAATCCGTTTGTACTTGCGAGCCGCTTCTATCATCTTTCGGCCTTCCCAGATATTATGGGAGAGCGGCTTCTCTACGTACACATCCTTGCCTGCCTGACAGGCCCAAACCATCATTAGGGCATGCCAGTGGTCGGGGGTGACAATGATAACGGCATCGATGTCCTTATCATCAAGCAACCTGCGATAGTCCACGTATGTGGTGACTTTCTCATTACGGTCCTTGAATTTCTTGGCTTCGAAGTCCAGAAACTCAGTGTCAACATCGCAAAGTGCAACTATGCGAACGCCCGGCACTTTGCCGAATATGTCGATGTGCTCTTTACCTTTTTTGCGAAGACCCACTATGGCGATGCGAATGTCGTTGTTTGCCCCCAAGACCTTTGATGAGGCCCTGACATGCGGCGCTGAACCGAATCCGATACAGGCGGCAGCCGTTAAGTTCTTGATAAAGTCTCTACGAGTGAGTCTGCTCATCGGTTTTACCTTTTACCTATCGTGCTGAAAACTTGAATACGGTAATAGTACTGTACTTTTCACCCGGCCGCAACACAACAGATGGGAAATGCGGCTTATTGGGCGAATCAGGAAAATGCTCAGTCTCAAGACAGAAACCATAATGCCTGTCGTAAATCTTGCCGCCTTTGCCCCTTATTCCTTTCATACCGTTTGCCGTATAGAACTGCATACCCGGCTCTGTGGTGTGCACTTCCATAACCCGCCCGCTTGTAGGTTCATAAACTCGAGCGGCCGGGACAAGCGCACCTCCTGAATTTTTCAGCACGTAGTTATGGTCGTACCCGCGTGTTTGTGTAAGCTGGCTTATCCTTGCTCCGATTGTCTGGGCCTTCGTAAAGTCAAGAGGAGTGTCTTTTACACTGTGGATCTCACCGGTCGGGATCAGTGCTTTGTCTGCCGGGGTATAGTAATCGGCGTTGATTATCATCTCATGGTTCAGAACGTCACCGTTGCCCGCCCCTGCAAGGTTAAAATAGCTGTGATTGGTGAGGTTGATAATCGTAGGCTTGTCCGTTACGGCCTCGTAGCTTATCTTCAGCTCATTGTCGTTCGTCAGGGTATAGGTAACAATGCAATCAAGATTACCGGGAAAACCCTCGTCGCCGTCCTTGCTGAGATACGTAAATTGCACGCCGACCTCTTCGCTGTTCTGGAACGGGCGGCCTTTCCAGATGACCTTATCGAATCTCTTGCTTCTTCCACCGTGGATGTGATTCTTGCCGGCATTTGCGGTCAGCTTGTATTCGGTGCCGTCGAGCGTGAACCTGGCATTTGCAATGCGATTGGCATAGCGGCCGACAGTGGCGCCAAATAGAGGGTTTCTCTTGATGTAGGAGTCCAGGTCATCGAATCCAAGCGCCACGTCAGCTAATTTGCCGTCCCGATCCGGTACTTCCAGTGATACCAATATTGCGCCATAATCAATGACCCTCGCACGCGGCCCGTTTGCATTCGTGAGCTCATAGAGAGTCACCTTGCGACCATCCGGCATTTGACCGAACGACTTCTGTCCTACATCCAAACCGGCCCGGCTCTTCTGGGATGGCTGGCCAACGGCTTTTCCACAGTTGAAACAGGCAACCGTTAGCACTACGCAGAGACAAATCCGGTAATTAGTCATAGCAAAATCCTCACAATTCTCTGAGTGCCAAGTGTTCGACACCATAAATATTCTCGGTAACGGCTCCTAACTTTAGGCACTTTAAGTATAAAGTGAGCTAAAGTTTCAGGCTATTAGAGTATCAGATTATCAGGTAGTGGGCATCAGGTTATCAGAACATCGGGCTTATTTTTCCTGATACCCTGATATACTGGTAACCTACATCCTGATTTACTGTTTTACTGATATCCATAATTTTAGGCACTTTAGGCACTTCAAATTTTAGCTCACCGAGCGACATCATCTCAGCCAATCATCATATGTGGAGGCGTAATTATTAGCTCCGGAACGACTGCACGGGGCGGCAGCTTGGCGACTGCCACCACACAGGCGGCAATGTCCTGGGGCTGAAGCATCTTCGCACGTTTTTCGGGTGGCGGAGGTGAGGGGCGCTTGTCCACGATTGGGGTGTTTGTCTCACCTGGATAGATGTTCGTTACCTTGATACCATTACCACATTCCTCCAGATTGACAAAAGTCCCAAGAGCGCTCGTGGCAAACTTCGAGACGCAATACGGCAGACCCGCCAGCAGCATCGCCCGTTTGCCTGCTATAGATACAATATTGACGATTAGCCCCGAACCTCTCTGACGCATAACTGGAAGCGCAGCATGAATGCAGTTAAATGTTCCCGTTGTATTAACCTCCATCACGCGGTCGAAATCTGCCGGGTCGATATTGGACATCATTCGATTTGCGACATTGATACCTGCACTATTGACGAGGATGTCAACAGGGCCAAGCTCGTCGCCAAGCCATTGAAATAGCTGCGAGACTTGCTCACGCTGAGTAATGTCACAGGTTCGCCAGACAAACCCCGTTAGAGGCTGCGGCTTTCGGCTCTCTAACGGGGCAAACGCAGAGTCACCACTACCGGCTCTGGCAGCGTTTATCAGGGCTTCTTCGTTAACATCTGCCAGTGCTACTCTGGAGCCTTCGGCTGCAAAAGCCTTTGCTATACCTAACCCAATGCCCCCTGCTCCACCCACAACTAAGACTATCTTGCCATTCAAATCCATAATCCAATCCTCCCTTGTTCGGGTAACTATCTGTCGCTTAGAACCCTGACACAGGCCAAAGCATTCCGGTTGCGCTTTTGCAATGCATCTGTTCTATTTATGCTGCTAATTTTATATGATATACAGGCACGGTCAAGCGCTTGATTTGAGATTTTCTCCTATTAATGTCCCGTATGCAGGATACGCTTAATCGGCTGTGCGAATTGGCGGCAGATGTATTCAACCGCACATAAATAATGTTCTCGAGAAACGCAGAGATGTTTTGAGAAATCGGCTTGTTTTTTGTATGATATGGTGATGCAATTAGAGGAGAACTAAAACATGACCGATTTTGAGAAAGCACGGGCACTATTGCACGAGTTCAAAGGGGACTCATATCTGTTCGGCCCGGGTGTCCTGCCAAGAGTAGGTGAAGAAGCTGCTGCCGCGGGCAAGAAAGCAGCTCTAATTCGTGACACATTTAGCAGCAGCGATGATTATGTGGGGGTCATACGCAACTCGCTGGCCAGAGCAGGAGTCGGTCTTGTCACAGAAATCAGAGGCGCCAGGCCTAACTGTCCGCGGGAAGACCTATTTCGAATTACCGACCACCTGAGGAAGTCCGAGGCGGATGTAGTACTCAGCTTTGGCGGCGGCAGCACAATAGATGCTACAAAGGCCGCTGAGGTCCTTCGCACTCTCAATGGCGAGATTGATGAGTATTTTGGGACGGGGCTT
>JBGVTO010000020.1:0-26550 GCA_041862635.1 Phycisphaerae bacterium
AAACTACGAGCGGGACCTTAAACTTCTCTAATGGATATAGTTCCCTCAATTGATTATAAATTTTTTGGGCATGACTTTTATGTCCCGACTGATAGAAGCTAAGCAGGGCATTTGTGAGCATATTCCGATGGCCGTTCTGAAGGGTTTCATAGCGGCTTTCATCCCCTGCATCTTTATATTTTTGGAGAATTGCAAGCACTGAGCTGTTATATGGCTCGAAAATCCTCAAATCCGGTCGTAGGAATACTTCTTTGTATATCTGAATCTGAGGTTCCTGTGAGATATCCTGCGAGGATGCTGGAAGTGACATCTCATAAATGAATATTTTGCCATTGCGGAAGAGGTTCTGAAGACTATGAGCTACGATACGGTCGGTGTTGACTTCGCTCGTATCAATTTCCCTATCCTCTTCTTTCGCAGCCGTTTGCAGACCCTTGACAGCCCAGTAAATTGCGTGGCTGTCGGGGTGCCGCCAATCCATAGGCAAATGCATATTCGGGTCGCTCCAGTCAATAGGACCATAGGTTTTGTTTATCTCTCGCATTAAAACAGGTTCAAGTTTCCAGGCTTTTCGTAACTGCCAGGCCCTGGCGAAAATATCAAACTTATCAAGGGCCTCTGTGCCTCTGAAATCATCAATTGTCCTACCGGCAGCAGGATTGAACCTGCGGGAGTCTTGCCTTAAAGATAAATAATTACTTATAAACTGTCTCTCATCGGAAAAAGCCTCGTCGGCTGATTTCAGGGCCTTGATTAGCGGAGCCATATTCGGGTCTTTGTTGATTTCCTGCCAGCCGACAGGTGCTTCGGCAAGTAAATCGAAATATGCGTTGTCCGCAGGGCCAAGTAACGGTTCCATCGATAAAGCCAATTGCAGCTTGTAATATTTGTGTGCGTCGTCTGAGACACCGCCTATTTTATGCTGGAATATTCTGCCGAGCTCGCGGTAAAGAGTCATGTTTTTGAGTTTATATTTATCGATGGCCTCATCGCGAATCAACTCATAACCGTTTTTGACCCATTGCCACCTTTGGTCTGGCTGAGTTGCGGGTATAGCCACCGAGATGTTATAAGCCATATTCCAGGCATGGAATTCCCAGACCGATGCGAAACGAGGCTGCAGGATGGTTATCCATTCTGCAAGCTGCCTTGCGTCGAAGAACTGCCCTTCCTCTTTTAGCTTATCCGCCCGCATCCATAAGATATCTACAACTAGGCCGCGAAAAGCGCCCGTTGCGACCGTTGCAAATGCCAGTGAAGGAGGAATATTCTCCGGCTTGTCGATTATCAGATCCATATCCTCACGCCGGTGATTTATGGAATCAAGCTGCGTACCGGCGCCGATTAGCAAACCGACCGCAAGAACAACGCAAACAAACCAGATTATTCTGTCACGCAAACGCATTCTCAATACTCGATTCGTGGCATGGCCTTCAAGGCCGTGATTCAATCACGGGCAAGATGCCCTTGCCACATTAGACTGTAATTTTAGCAATTTCTCGATAACTGAAAATAATTAGGGCAATAACCAGCAGCAAAAATGCTTTAACACAAACCATAACAACGGCGCATCTTGCCAACAAAGACCAGCTCAATAATCGCGCAGGAACCAGAAATTTCGTTGGATTATATTTATCAAACTGCGGCAAAAGCTGGATTATCCACTCAATGGTGTAAGAGTAAAATTTACCAATGTTTACACTCAGGAAGCTGAAGGATTCGATAACAAAACCGCTGAAGCTTGCCGTGGAAAAAAGAAAAAGACAAAGTAGTATAGCCACGGGGAATGAAAGGAAAGTCGAAGCTAATATGCCCAGGCATGCTAAGAAAATCAAACGAGACAGGATTAAAAGAACGGCCCTTACGAAGTTGCCGGTGAAGGTATCGGATTTATAGAGCACCTCTATACCGTCCGGTGGAAAGATTATGACCGTGTTGTTTAAAGGGGCGTTCTGGAATGCGACAGCCAGATGGCCATGTTCAGGTACCACCTCGGCGGGGATTTCTATTTCGTGAAAATTGCGAACCGAATGTTTATGGATACGGTCATAAACCGGCGTTTTGCTTTCCGTGCCGTACCTGATGTATTGATAGTCACCTGCAAACCATCTGCCATAGACCTGCATATCGGGCGGGTTTACCGCAACATCGTATTTGAATTTTATAAACATACTTTGGTCAAGAGGCTCAACGTTATTAAATTCCCAGACCAGCACCTGACCGACATCAGCGGCTCGTTTGGCAAGCTGTTGTTGCATCGTAAGCTCGACGATTATTTCTTTATACGAGATATCTTCGGGTAATTCGCGGTTTCTTTTAAGCTGCTCATATCTATCTTTTACCTCCTGGGAGACGTCGACCGCCGGGATGGCTAAAGCGGCCCGCGCCGTGAAAAACTCGTTGTTGGCCTGGATACGCTCAGTCTCGGTAGCGTTGAAAAATTGCGGCGTGTAAATAGTAATCGTGTATATTATAGCTGAAAATAAAATGAGCAAAATCACATCTAATAATACTACGCCGAGAAGTTTGCCTAAAAGAAACTGAAACCGGCGAATGGGTTTTGTGATAACTGTATATATCTGTCGTTGTTCAATGTCACTGGTTACAGAATAAATTGAGATTATAATTGTGAGCAAACAGAGCAAAATACTGGTCAGCGAAAGACCGTAGCTTACGAAGGTCTGCAGCCTGCCTTTCAAGGTCCCGTCGCCTGTTGCTGAAAAGCCCATAACAGGAAGCAGAACGAGCAGCAGGATTAGAAAAACAGCGGCGACTTTCAACCGCAAGGCCTGCTTTATAGTATTTATGGCGACAGCCCAGATACTACCCATCGCCTGCATCTCCTGCCTGTGATTTATCGGTTTGCTCTTCGTCCTCGCCTTGAGGCCTCGAGCGGCCTGTGAGCTTCTCTAAGATGCTTTTGTCGATTTGCTCCTGCTCGGCCTGTGGGGCTTCGGATTCGACCGGTTGTGTTGTAACTTTCTCGTCCAGCCCATCGGATGGGCTGGACTCGTCTCTAAAAACGGGTTCGGGCTGTAACGTCTCAGCCGAGCCTGTTAGTTTACTTAGCAGCTCTTCATCGGGCTCGGGCGTGGGCCTTTCAACGGGAACAACCTTCTCTGTTGTTGGAGATTCCGGCAAACTCTCTTGCGATACCGGCGCTGAGACGAGCTTATCGAGTATATTTTCCGTAGCAGTTTCCGGTGCGAGAAAGCCGCCGATTTTAGTAGTGCTGACTGCTCCGCTTATGGTCTGAACCTGTTGTTGGGCGGCTGCCACGGTTTTGATGAAAAATGTCTCCAGCTTCTCCATCGGAGAAGTTACTTCACAGACGGCGTGTTCGTCCTGAATTATCTGTTTTATCTTCTCAACGGCAGTGTCGGTTATGGCATCGGTGGTAATTTGCCTCTTATTTGTCTGCTGTAAGAGGTCCCGAACCTGGCCCTGGTTCTGGATTTTGCCGCCGTAGAGAATTGCGATTCTATCGCATACATCTTCGACGTCAGCAAGCAAATGGCTGCAAAGTAAAACTGTCTTGCCGCGTTCTGCAAGCTTCAGGATTAAATCCTTTATCTGCCTTGTTCCGATAGGGTCGAGTCCGGTTGTCGGCTCATCCAATATAAGTAAATCGGGGTCGTTTATCAGTGCCTGTGCCAGACCGATTCTGCGTGCCATACCTTTCGAAAACGTCCCGACGGGTCTGTTTGCGACGGCCTTTAACCCGACCATATCGAGCAGAGCCTCGATACGCATTTTTCGAACTTTAGGTGGTAAGCCAAATAATCTGCCGTAGAAATCCAGCGTTTCGCGGGCGTTCAGGTACCTGTAAAGATAGGATTCCTCGGGCAAAAAACCGATTCTGGAGTTGATTTTAGGGTCTGTTCCATCACCACCGAGAATTAACGCCCTTCCCTTTGTTGGATGAAGTAAGCCCAACAGCATTTTCAGGGTGGTTGTTTTGCCTGAGCCGTTGGGGCCTAAAAGACCGAAGACCTCATTGTGACGAACCTGTAAATTCAGGTCGTCCACAGCGTAAACTTTAGCCCGTCCCCACCAGTCGGAAAAAATCTTCGTCAAAGAGAAAGTTTCAACGGCGTATTCCATGTCTGTTGTATTGTTGCTCATATCAGAGTTTTTGTCATTATAGTTCGTGGTCGAGCTCCTCACCGTAGCGGACGAGTCGAGCGCTGTTGAAGACAACAATCAGTGAGCCGGCAAAATGCAAGGCCGCGGCGTAAACCGCCGGCAGCCACCCCGCCGCTCCTGCCGTATCGCCGAGAATGACAAATAATATTCCAAAGCCGAGATTCTGAGTAATAACTCCTCTTGTTTTTCGCGAAAGCCGGACAAGGAAAGGCAGCCGCTTCAAGTCATCGCTCATCAGGGCAATTGACGCAGAATTTATAGCAACGTCACTTCCGGCCGCACCCATAGCAATACCTAAATCACCTGCTGCCAAAGCAGGGGCATCATTTATGCCGTCACCGACAACTACAACGGTATGGCCGTCTTTTCGTATCTGCTCGACAATCGCTAATTTGTCCTGAGGCAGACAATGTGCCTTGAAATCGGTACAACCCAGCTCAGCAGCAACACGGCTGGCGACTTCTTTCCTGTCGCCCGTGAGCATAGTTACTCGTTTTATGCCAATATCGAGCAATTCCTTAACGGCGTGTTGAGCTTCGGGTCTGGTTTTATCCTGCAAACCAATCCAGCCGATGCACTTCGAGTCCTTCGCCACATAAAGGGTGCTGAAGCCCTGCTCCTCATGCAGGGCAGGGTCGGAAATGTTACTTATATCTACATTGTTTTCCTTGAGGAAGGTATCTCTTCCGACATAAATTTTAGCTGAATCGACCACGGCAGTTACCCCTTTGCCCGGGGTTTCCTGGAAGTTGTCCGTTGCAGGTAAAGAGAGGTGTGCCTCCTTTGCCACCTCCTGCAGTGCCCTTGCGGCCGGATGTTTACTCATCTGCTCGGCAGAAGCAGCGACGGCTAATAAATCGGCCGGCTCGATACCCTCGGCGGGCGTCAGTTTCGTTACATACAGCCGACCAGTCGTTACAGTCCCCGTTTTGTCGAATACCATCGCTGTCATCTTACCGGCAATCTCAAGGTCGGCGACATTCTTTATCAGGATACCAAGGCGGGCAGAGGCCGAAATCGCCGCTACCATTGCCGTCGGTGTCGCCAGTATCAACGCACACGGACACGATACAACCAGTATCGTAATGGCCCTGTCGATATCGCGTGTGAAAAACAAAACTATACCCGCAATCATCAAAATCGTCGGCGTGTACCACTTAACATAGCGGTCGATTATCCGCATAATCGGTATCTTTGTCTGCTCGGCCTGAATAATCAGCGACTGGACCTTGCCGAGAGTAGTATCTTTGCCGGCTTTGGTTACCGTAATATCCAGTACGCCTGTAAGGTTGTTCGTTCCGGCGAAGACCTGCATCCCCGGCACCTTATCGACGGGCAGAGATTCTCCTGTTATTGTTGCTTCATTGACAGAGCTGAGTCCTTTTACAACTTCACCATCTGCCGGTATGTTATCACCGGGACGGGCACGGATGAAATCGCCGGCTTTGAGACTGCTGACTTTAACTTCTCTTTCAGAGCCCTCACTGTCTATGAGGTTCGCCTTTGTTGGTGTGAGCTTTATCAGCGATTCGATTGAGGCGCGGGCCCCCAGGGCGGTGCGAGTTTCAATAAGCTCGCTCAGCAGCATAAAGAACGCAACGATGCCCGCTTCGACGTATTTTCCGGTTGCGAAGGCGGCGATTATGGCCAGAGCAACCAGCTCGTCCATATGCATTTCTCTTTTGATGATGCTCTTAACCGCATGCAGGACGATAGGAGCACCGAGCAGTAATGCGGCGACCATCGAGAGCAGCTCCACTTGAAAACTGTCGCTCCCGTAGAGAAAACTCGACCTCGCCACAATCCAGGTCAGCAGCAGCATCCCCCCTGCCAAAGTCCCAATCAGGGCCATACTTACGCGAATCTGCTTGCCGTGAGTGTGCTCGCCGACGATGTCTTCCTTAAAGTGTAAATGTTCGTGAGCCATAATTTCGTATCTTGCTTTCGTGTCCTATTGCATATAAGGTTCGGTTAATCCTTATTTCTGCTGTGTTGTTTGCTCCCTGCTGGTTCTTGGTTTCAACGATGGGTCTCTGTTTAAGTTAATTCGCCATTCTGCACCTTTTGGGATGACAAATTTTTCATCCACGTTCTGTAAGATACGTTCTACAGCGTCCGTGTAAATCTTATGAATAACGAGCTCCGGACGTTTTTTATATTCCGGCAGCAATTGCCGGAGATATTCTACCCTGGCCCTGGCATCTGATACTACTTTCGCTCGATAGGCGCGTGCCTCGGCGATTTTCTCCTGGGCCGTACCTGCCAGTTGAGACCACAGCAGCTCTTTTTTTTCTTCACTGGTGTTTTCATCCTGTAGAGCGGCAAATAATTCCTCGGCAACCGGACCGGCAACTGCATTCAGCGTGCTTTCAGCATAGGTCCGGGCCTGATCTATCTTTGTTTGACGGTCCTGGCTGGCCGTAACCAGGGCGTTAAACGCCGCGTCCACCTGCAGCGGCCATGTCTTGTCTGTTAGCTGTATTTGCACAACTTTTATGCCGCTTTCTATCGTGTCGAGTTTTTCCTGCAGCAATTTTGTAACATCGTCTGTCAGCCCTGCGACTTTTTCGTACATAATGTCGTCGATAGTGTAATTCACCGTAGCAGTTACAATCGTATCCTCAAACAGGTTCTGCAAAAGCGGCTTTATGCTCTCTGTTATCGCATCAAAGTAATCCTCTCCCGGCTTAACGTCTTTGACGTAAACATTCTTAAAGAAGCTTACGGGATCGTTAATCTGATATGTCAGCTTCCACTTGCAGTGAACAATGTTATAGTCACTTCCGCTCGCGCCCGATATCATCTCATCTTGTCTTTCACTTCGTGTAATACAATAACCGTCTTTTATCGGGTCCAGCTCGGGCAGTATCCGGGTCTTTTCGATAGAAGGCTCGCTGAGCATCCGTTCTTGCGACTGGTAGTACCAAAACGACCTCACAATTAAATCCACCTTTTTCTCCACACGGATTTTTACCATCGTCTCGACCGGATATGGGATTATCCAGTATGGGCGGGTCTTCGGTTTGAGAACCCTTTCTTCGCCTACACCGCGTATCTTCCCGAATCGTAATACAAGGGCGTTCTCGTCGGTATCAACCGTCTTAAACCCGGAAGCCAGAAAAGCGAGAATAAGAACCGCCATTATCACTTTCAGAATAATGAAGCTTATTCTCAGAGCTTCCGATAGCGACTTGCCGGCGGCGTCAAGGTCTTCGGTACCGGATTTGTCCGGTCCTTTTGGTGGTAAATCCTTATTAAGCTGTGTATTTTCTTCTGCCATATTCTTCCACAAAGTTTATTTCTTCTGGAAAATACGCCTCGCGTCATTTTTGTGACTGTTCCGGTTTCAAAGACGGCATTTTCTTCAAAAGATTAAAAGGCTCCGTATCAGCAGGTATAACGATAGTCGAACGTTCCTTTAATATCTTTTCTAAACTCTCGATATTCCGCAAATACATCGCAAGCTCAGGGTCTTCTTCCAGCATTTTATAGTGTTTCGCAGCTTCGGCGTCGCCCTCGCCTCGTATCCTCTGGGCCCTTGCTTCGGTTGCCGTAAGAAGCACCGACCTCTTGAAATTGGCGTCGCCCCTTATCTTCGTTGCCTGGCCTTCACCCTCTGAAATGGTGGCCTCGGTCTTAAGACTTCTCGCTGCTTTCATCCGCTCAAAAACTTTCACCGTGACGTCCTTGCTGAGCTTGAGCTGTTTTATGCCGAGGGTCTTCACTTCAATCCCGTATTCATCACTTACGGTTTGTTTAAGGTCGGCGAGCATTTCGTCTTCGATGTCCTTGAATTTTATTTTCGACCGGTCGCTGTTTACAAATTCGCCGAAGGAATGCTGACCGATGACTCTGTTTTGAGTATCCGTAATCTGGCTGTACAGTTTCTCTTCGGCTTCCTTTATAGTCCCGACGGCATTCAGGAATTTCCTGGGCTCGGCAATTCTCCATACAACATAAGTATTTATGATAATCGGAACGGCGCCTCTGGTAGTTGTCTCACCGAGGTCTGCCTCGAAGACCTGCATCCGGGAGTCAAACCTGTGTACACGTTCTATCGGGGCGGGCCATTTGAAACATAAATTTGGCTCTGTAATTTCACGAACTGTTTTGCCGAATCTTGTTACAAGGGCCGATTCGGTCTCTCTGACCTGAAACGTAACAAGATACAAACTGATAATTATGATTACTAAGGCAATAAAAATCGTAATGGCTATATTTTTCATTTTTCGCTGCTCTCCTCTATATTGGCAATGTCGTATATGCTTGGAGTTTGCTGCTCCTCAACATTGATTATAATGACCTGCTTATCATTCGCATCGGCAACAACTATATATTTTCGTATATTCTTCAAGCCCTCTTCAAGGGTCGTTAATCTGAGCTGGCGTTGATAAATATCTTTTGCCGCCCTGTACGCCTTGAGCTGGCCCGCAAAGCGTTCCCCAGCCGCTTCTGCAAGAGTGCCTTTTTCAAAAGCATAGCTCTGAGATTCTTTCAGGGTCCTGATGATATCGCCTTTTGCTTCTTCAAGGGCTTTATCCAGCTCCCTCCCGAGCTTTTCAACATCCCCCGGGTTGTTGACCTTTTCGGCAAGCTCATATTTGGCCGCAAGCTCATAAAGCTCGTCGGCGGTTTCCACGGAACCTACAAGTCTGCTCAGACTCTTGTTCCTCTCCGACTGAGCTTCAAGAATTAGTGCCTGTTTCTTTTGAACGGCGCCGACAACTTCCTGATAACTCGATGCTACCTCGGGCGGTGGATGAATGCCCTGAAGACCCAGAAATACGATTTCAACTCCGAGCCTCGCTTCGTCCGCTGCCTGCTGGATTTCACGCATCAAAGTGTTCTTGGCCTCTGACCGCCCTGCTCCAAGCAGACTATTCGCAAGATCGGCCTCATCATCAACTTCAATCTTGGCACCGCCTGCAAATTTTGTCAGCTCCCGATAACAGATTGCCTCAAGCCGTTTTTCCGGTTCTTTATGGTTATAGATAAAGGAATATAAATCCTTTACCCTGTATTGAATCGGAACTGCCGCGATAACAAGGCTCACGGGCACTGCCGACTCATCGGAGCCGGCAACTGTTTCCTTACTGGCAACCAGAAGATGGTGTTCTTCTTCATAATGCTGCACTCCCCAAAGTAACGGACCATAGCCGACTTTATCGGTTTCCTTTTTTGCACTGGGCACAAAACCAATGTTAAGCTCCATTACTTTCTGCGTCGGATACTTGTATGCAATGTCTATCGGCCATGGCCATTTGAAAGCAAGTCCGGGGCCGGCGAGTCTTACGTCGTTCGCGTCGTTTACGGGATTGCCAAAACGCTCTATTATCGCCTCCTCATTCGGTGCTACCACAACAATGCAGCTTAACAAATACAGCGTAATCACGGCAAACAAAACAAGAGGTGCAGTCCATTTTTCAAGCAGTTTATAAAACCAGGTTTGAGAGACCTTAAAGCCGAACTGATAATCAATTGCACTTGCGGCGCTTCGCAATATCCCGCCCGGCTCGTTTATTACACCTAACAATCTGCTGTCGAAAGCGCTTCTGCTGTATTGTCCTTTTAACCTCGGACGGTATATGTCGAAGATTAAATTCAAAGCTGTTTCCACCCCGAGGACGACAAGCAGGATAGGAACAAGCCGGTCGATTACATCTATCACTGCGGTATGCTTGAATTGTGATAATGCCAGGCCTATTGCCAGAGCAAAACACAAAACAGCTATCCCTAATAGAGAGCTGCCCCCCGCCCGTAACGGCTTCCACTGCGGCTGTGCCGACATGCCGGTGGCATAGCGGGAGATTAAAAAGCTGACGAACGCTATGGCCGTCATACCGATTGCACAAAGCAGCGGCTGTTTCGTCTCAACCTCGACCCCGCCCAGAATAGTTTTTAATAAATACAGCCCAAGACCGAATTGATAGGAGGCGATTAGTGCTGAGAATATGGGAATGAACCATTTTTCGAGTATCTGCAGGCGTCGTTGAGCGGCGGCAAATAAACCGGCACGTTCGCCACTGGCCTGAAAGATTGTCGAGGCCTTTTCGTCCTTGCCTAATTGGCTCATATCGAGTTTTTCCTGCTCGGCCAAGGCACGCTGATGGAACTGTACACATAAGATAAGCCAGATCAGGGCGGACGAGAGAATCAGCCAGCTAATCGCAGAGACCGCAAAAAAGCCGCTCCATCGGCCTAAGAAAAAGGCAATGCCGAAAAATACCACGCTCAAAATCAAAGATACCAGCGATATGTGCTCAGGGCGTTTGGATGATACTGTCATTTTGTATCCCGCTTATATACTCCGAACAAAAAATTACAAACACAGTATTTATTCAATATATGTATAAGTTCTTTACAAGTTACAAGTTGTGTAATATAACAATAAATATTATTCTGGTATAGTGACAATTGCAAAAAAAATTAAGTTCTTATTTAAAGCCAAAATCGTGACGCCTTTGCGGACGGCACAGCCGGCGCGAGCTGGTAGTGGAAGATGAATAAGTTATTTACAATAGCGAAAAACACTTTCATAGAAATCCTGAGACAACCCGTCTATGCCATAATCATTGTTGCCGCCTTGTTTTTATTCTTTATAAGTCCTTCTTTGACGATGTACACAATGAGCGATGACAACAAGCTCTTGCGCGAGATAGGGTTATCTACGCTGTTTTTGACCAGCTTGTTCATTGCAATATTTTCCGCTTCCGGGGCTGTGGCCCAGGAAATGGAGAATAAGACTATAACCACTGTCCTGAGCAAACCTGTCCAGCGTCCTATATTCATTATTGCGAAGTTTTTCGGTGTAGCTGCCGCCGTGCTTCTGGCGCATTATATTTGCACCATCGCCCTGCTGATGGCGATTAGACACGGCGTCCTTGAAACCGTAAATGACCTGCACGACTGGACGGTTATCGGCACAGCAGCGGCCGTCGTTCTTGCAGCATTCATACTAAGTGCTTTTTTCAACTACGCTTATGAGTGGAAATTCTCATCTACAGCCATCGTTTTAACCGGCATATTTGCTACATTTGGCATCGTGTTCCTAACTTTTATCGATCGCAGCTGGCAGTTTAATCCCAAGGATAACGGCTTGAACGCCGTGGATATCTATGGCTCTGTATTACTGCTGCTGGCTGCAATAATAATTGTGGCTTTGGCGGTGGCACTATCAGCCAGGTTCAACATTGTGGTAACGCTCTCGGCCTGTATCGGGATTTTTTTGCTGGGTCTTGTAAGCGATTATGCGTTCGGCAGATTGAAGGGTTACGAAGTAAAAAATCTCCAATCCGGCCGGTATGAGTTCTTTGAAGCCAATGATTTACCTGAGGATGACGATAAGTACGATCTGGAAAATAAAGTGCCACAGAGATATTTGTGGGGCCAAATTGGCAGATTTCTGGTCCCCAATCTTCAGATTTTCTGGATCAGCGACGCCATTTACGAAGGAAGTCAGGTCCCTGTAAAATATATCGTGATAACTGCTTCTTATGCCTTGTGCTACACAGCAGCCATACTCGCATTGGCCATCGCCCTCTTCCAACGCCGACAGGTAGGATGAAAAACGCATCTCGGATAAATCCGAATATCGAAATTCGAAATCCGAAACAATATCAAAACCTGTCCTGAGCGACGTCGAAGGATTCAAATCCCAAATGTCCAAAACACTATAGTGGTCTGTCCTTACAACGTCTCGCAAAATAGGAACATCTCGATTTGTTTTGAATTTTGGTCATTTGTATTTGTTTCGTATTTCGTGCTTCGGATTTCGTATTTCCTTTACGACCGCTATCTCATCGCAATTTTCCTGCTTTGGACATCTCGCGCAGTCGCTCCAGACTTTCATTGGCAGTGTCTCTTTTTTGACCACCTCAAACCCCAATTTCTCAAAAAAGTCCGGCTCAAGCGTAAGCGCAAAGACCCGCGGCACACCAAGCCGGCCGGCCTGTTCGAGGGCGGCCGTTAACAACATCTTGCCGATACCCTTATCCTTGTTTGCTCCATCGACCGCCAATGATTTTATTTCCGCCAAATCCGACCAGATAATCTCCAACGCACAGCAGCCGACCACATTACCATCGGCCTCGGCCACAGTGAAGGTCTGAAGGTTCTCATAAATATCCGCCATTGAGCGAAACAGCATCCTGTCCCGCTCCGCATAAGAGCTAATCAAAGCGTTGATTCCCTTAACATCCGAAATTTTCGCACCGCGTATATTCATAAACAAAGAGTATAACCAATTGTGGGAGATTATCCAATATCAATCCCAATTCTCTCGGCACGAAAAGAGGTAAGTATAAAAAAGCGAAAAAAGGCTGGAAAAACAATTGCTTCTCGTATATCGTATTGCGGATTTCGTATTGCGATAAGGAATTAGTCATTAAAACAAAAAAAGATGCTTGGTGTCATTGCGAGCCCGAACAAGGTGAGGGCGTGGCAATCTCAAAGCTAACCGGTGAGATTGCTTCGGTCGCTTCGCTCCCTCGCAATGAAAAAGATTCGCACAATGAACTAATATATGAGATTTATACTTATCGATAAAATTGTTTCACTGGATAGCGGCAGAGAAATAAAGGCGGTCAAGAGCGTTTCTTTAGCTGAGGAATACCTGGCCGACCATTTCCCCACCTTTCCGGTGCTGCCCGGCGTACTGCTGCTGGAAGGTCTAATCGAGTCGGCATCGTGGCTGGTACGCCAGACGGAAAATTTCGCACACAGTATGATATTGCTTGAGCAGGCAAGAAATGTAAAATATAAAAGTTTTCTGGCCCCCGGTGCCCAGATAGAATACACGGTCCAGGCTAAGACTATCGAAGAGAGCATCAGCAGCTTTATCGGCTTTGGCGTATCGCAGGGCGAGCGAATCGTTGAGGCACGATTCGGTTTAAGGCATTTTAATTTGGGCGACCAAAGTTCAGCCATGGCGGCAGTGGATGCTACGATAATCGAGAATATGAAAAAACGGTGGAAAATATTGAGCGGCGGATAAATCCCTGTTTGGCACAAGTATAACGATACTACGCAATACGAAAATGAATACTGGAGGTAAAAAAGTATGGCAATGAGTCGGGACGAAATTATGCAGCAGGTTCAAGAAGTTCTCGTCGATGCCCTGGGCGTTGATGACGATGAGGTCACAGCCGATGCGACCTTAATGGGAGATTTGGGCGCCGAAAGCATCGACTTTCTGGACATAGTATTTCGTTTAGAGAAGGCATTCGGAATAAAAATCCCGCGTGAAGAGCTCTTTCCTGCTGAGAATCTAATGAATGATTCTGAGTTTGTCCATAACGGCAAATTGACCGAAAAAGGACTGGCCGAATTGCGAGAGAGGATGCCGCATACAGACATAACGGCCTTCGAAAGTGACCCTGATATTAACAAATTAGCCGACCTGTTCACCGTCAATGCGATTGTAAATTACGTTGAAGGTAAGCTTGAGGCGGCCTAATAATGTAAAGTGCTTGAAGGTATTAGCGGCAGGATGGCTCAAAGTCAATCTGCCGCTGACTTTAATATAGGCGAGAAATGCGTTGGATTTGGATAGACAAATTTATAGATTTTCAAAGCGGCCGACGTGCCGTGGCTCTCAAGAATGTAACGCTCGCTGAAGAGCATTTGCATGACCATTTTCCGGGCTTTCCCGTTATGCCGGAATGCTTAATGATTGAGGCAATGGCACAGACATCGGGGATACTCGTCGGCGAAGCAAAAAAGTTTCAGGAAAAAGTCATCCTCGCAAAGGTTAAAAAAGCTGTCTTTTTTGACTATGTAAAGCCGGGCGATACAATAAAATTAGATGCCAAAATTGAATCCATCGCCCCCGAAGCCGCGAGCACAAGCGGCAAAATCACCCGTGCGGACAAGTTAATCGCCGAGATAGATTTGATGTTCAGCCATATAGACCAGAATCTGGGAGGTAAGGAATTCCCCCAGGAAAACTTCGTGTTTGATACAGGCACATCAGTATTCGAATCACTTTTGCGGGATGTGCTTTCAGCCGGCCCCGGCGCTGCCGATTCGGAGCAAGGCCAATGAATTCGGCACGCGTAGTAATAACCGGCCTGGGTGCGGTAACCCCGCTCGGATTGACCGTAAATGAAATGTGGGCGGGCCTGTGCGCCGGTTCGTGTGGGATAAATACAATTACTGCGTTTGACCCTGTGGGCTTTAGCTGTAAATTAGCCGGCCAAGTCCCCGATTATAAAATACGAAATTATGTGCCGAAGACATATCGCAAAGCCGTCAAGCTGATGTCCAGGGACATCGAGCTGGCGGTCATAGCCGCTAACGAAGCCCTTGTCCACGCCGGCCTTATTACAAGGGGTATCGACCCGGAAAAAATCAACGTTAACCCGGAGCGTGTTGCAATCAATCTGGGAGCCGGTCTTATAAGCTGCGACCTAGTCGAGCTGGCCCCTGCGGTGGCGGCAAGCATTACCGACGGCAAATTTGACATTCATAAATGGGGCATAGAAGGCCTTGAGCTGGTAACACCTTTATGGCTGCTGAAATACCTGCCCAATATGCTCGCGTGCCATATAGGAATTATTCACGACATCCAGGGACCGAGCAACACTATAACCTGTGCTGAAACATCTGCGCATTTGGCGATAGCTGAAGCAGCGCAGATTATCGCCCGCGGCGGCAGTGACTTCGCTCTGGCCGGCGGTGCTGAGGCAAAAGTAAATCCCATCGTTATGATTCGCCAGTGCCTGCTTAAAAGAGCTACCCACCAAAACAACGATGAGCCGGCTTCTGCCTGCAGGCCCTTTGACGCCGATGCCAAAGGCTCGGTCTTCGGTGAGGCCGCCGGTGTAGTGATACTGGAAAGTCTGGAAAATGCCGAACGGAGAGGTGCGAAGATTTACACCGAAGTGGTTGGAATCGGTCACAGTAATAGCATAAATCCCATATACGAACATCTTGAGCCTGATGGCAAAGGCATTGAGATAGCAATAAAAAAGGCAATATCAGATGCACAGATAGAGCCGGGAGATTTAGACCTGATAATCCCGCACGGGACGGGGATAGCAGCCGATGATTTGGCTGAGGCAAAAGCAATCCAGGCGGCTCTCGGCGAAGCGGCAGCAAACACGCCCGTTTGGCCGACCAAAAGTATGCTGAGTAACACAGGCGCTGCATGCGGAGCAGTTGACATCATCGCCGCAGTTTGCGCGATGACCGACGGCAGGATTCCCGCTGCGAAAAACTGCGACAAAAAAGCTGAAGGCTGCAAATTGAATATTGTAAATCACCCACAGGAAAAAGACATTCACTATGCACTTTCCTGCAGCTACACTTACGGTGGACAAACAGCAGCTATAGTGCTGAAAAAACTAAATTGAATATCCAATATCGAATAAGGAATTATGAATGAAGTCCACGAGAGAAATAGAATTGCTTATGGCTGAATGCGATGAGTTAATATCAATTTTTGTGGCGAGTGTAAGAACCGCGAAAAGAAACAAACGCAGAAAGAGGGAATAGAGAATATTTTTTTACTTCAACATTCGATATTCCTTGTTGGATATTCATTATTCAAAATAGGACAAGAAAGGTATCTTGAGGATCTAATAAATGACTGAACGAGTCGTCATAGCTGGAATGGGTATTGTTTGTCCCCTCGGTAATGATGTCGAAGCTCTCTGGCAGTCGATGTTAGCGGGCAGGAGCGGCGTGGCCAAAACAACCATCTTCGATGCCTCGACGTTCCCTACCACATTCGATGCCGAAGTAAAGGATTACGACTTTGCAGAATACACAAACAATCCGCAGTTACACAAACACAGTAATCGTGGCTCCGGCTTTGTCATCGGCGCAACTGTTCAGGCCTGCAAGCAAGCTAAGATTGATGTTGAAACCACCGAGCCGACTGACGGAATAGACCGAAGCAGATTGGGCATTTACCTTGGTGCGGGTGAAGGCTCTGTTGACAATGATATATTTTTCTCTGCTATTGTCGAGGCATGGGACGGAGACAAAAACGAGATGGACTGGGGCCGATGGGCGCAGGTAGCTTACGGAAGAATGGACCCGATGTGCGAGCTTGAACAGGAGCCGAATATGCCCGCTGCTCATATCGCAGTGCTCACGGGCGCTCGCGGGCCGACAAGAAGCTGCCTTACCGCCTGCGCTGCCAGCACCCAGGCCGTCGGCGAGGCGATGATGCTAATCCGCAAAGGCGATGCGGACATAATAATTGCAGGCGGCGTCCATTCAATGATACATCCGTTGGGCCTTATGGGCTTTAATCGTCTTACCGCACTCTCGACAAGAAATGACAGTCCCCAAACGGCATCGAGACCCTTCACAGCATCCAGAGACGGATTCATTCTTGGCGAAGGCGCAGCGATACTTATTCTTGAATCCTTAAGCTCAGCGAAGAAAAGAGGAGTGGAAATTTTAGCTGAGGTCATCGGCTACGGCAGCAGCTCCGATGCATTTAGAGTTACCGATATGCACGAACAAGGCAGAGGTGCAATACAGGCGATGACTGCGGCGCTTGCCGATGCCGGCATTAGTTATAAGGACGTTGACTACATAAACACGCACGGTACAAGCACAACCGAAAATGACTCAATAGAGACAAAGGCAATCAAAGCTGTTTTTAAGGAAGAAGCGAAAAACACCCCTGCCAGCAGTGTCAAAAGTATGCTTGGCCATTTAATAGGAGCTGCCGGTGCCGCCGAAATGATTACCTGTGTCCTGGCCATTCGAGACAATATACTACCGCCCACAATGAATCTGACGGACCCTGACCCCGAGCTTGATTTGGATTATGTGCCCAATAAGCCGCGGAAATATCAGGTTGATGTGGCAATGAATGAGTCCTTTGGATTCGGCGGACAGAATAACGTCGTAATTATTAAACGTTTCTCATAACCCATGACCCGAGGAATTGAGATACGAGTTACGAGCGACGAATTATGATTGACGTCAGTTCGATGGAACGGTACACTTCGTAAAATGTGACAAATGGACGTTCCGGCTTGGTAACGGCGGAGCAACAACAAAGTAAAAAGGAGAGAAAATATGAAAAAGTCAGTTATTATAAACCTGAGTCTGATTGTTTTTGTAGTAATCCTGGTTTGTGGTTGCCAGACTGCGGGGCCTTCCGATGAGCAGCTCATCAGCACAACAATGGCCGACTGGAAAGCATCTCTGATAGCTGAGGATTTGGATAAGCTGATGGCTGTCTATTCTATGAACTATGTCTCTACGCGAGGGACCGGCAAGGATTCGATTCGCGAGGCTATGACCAAAGCCTTCGAAAGTAACTTTATGGATAACGTAAAGGTCAATATCGAAGATGCCCAGGTCCTGGTTAAAGGCGATAAGGCTACATTTGGTCCTGTTGTATTTGTTTCCGAGAGAGTCACATTCACGCGCGAATACAATCTCCAGAAAGAAGATAGCAAATGGCTCATTGTAGGCTCAACACGCCTGGAACAATAGCCGTTAGGCGAATCAGGAAATCAGGTTATTAGATAATCAGGACGCTGGATACCCACAACCTGATACCCTGTTATCCTGATGCCCACTACCTGATAACCTGATATTCTGATAACCTAATAAAACATTATGATTGACATTAAACAAATAAGAGACAATCCTGAAAAGTTTAAGAAAGCCGCAAAGGATAAAAACTTCGACGTCGATATCGACAGATTGCTCGAAGTAGATTATGGTTTGAGAGACCAAAAGCAACAATTGCAGGAGATTTCGACAGAGAAAAATCAAATCGGCAAATCAATTCCAAAACTTGATGGACCTGAAAAAGTCATAAAGTTGGAGAGACTTTCAGATCTAAAGAGCAAGGAGATGTCAATTGATTCGAATATTAAGGTTTTGCAGCCGGAATTGGATGCGATAATGCAGTTGGTTGCTCAGCCGGCCGATGATGATGTGCCTCCCGGCAAGGACGATACCGAAAATGTCGAAATAAGAAGGGAGGGAGAGATTCGGAAGTTCGATTTCGAGCCTAAAGACCACGTACAGTTGGGATTGGCCCTGGGCATTATAGATATCGAGCGAGGCGTGAAATTAGCAGGGACAAGAAACTACGTCTTGAAAGGTGATGGGGCGCTATTGCACTGGGCGGTTCTGCGGTTCGCAATGGACTTCATGGTCGATAAAGGATATGTACCAATGTCAGTGCCGCTTCTTATGAAAGACCAGACAATGACGGGCACCGGTTTTTTCCCAGGCTCCGAAGACCAGACTTACCGAATGGAAAAGGACCAGCTAAATCTGGCCGGAACCGCTGAGGTCCCACTTACAGCCTACCGTATGGGCGAGATATTAAGCGCCGAAGAGCTTCCGTTAAAGTACGTGGCACTATCGAGCTGCTTTCGCCGCGAAGCCGGCGCCGCAGGCAAAGACACCTACGGCCTATACAGAATCCATCAGTTCGATAAGGTCGAGCAGGTGATAATCTGTGAGAACAGCGTCGAACGGAGCAATAAATTCCACAATGAGATTTTAGCCAACGCCGAGGCTGTTATGCAGGCTCTGGAATTGCCCTACCGGGTTGCAAATGTCTGCACCGGCGACCTCGGCAGAGGCCAGGTGAAAAAATTCGACTTAGAGGCCTGGATGCCCTCGCGCGGAAACTACTGCGAAACCCACAGCGCAAGCAAATTCTACGAATTCCAGGCCAGAAGAATGAACCTCCGCTACAAAGACTCCGCCACAAAGAAGAACCACTTCTGCCACACGCTCAACAATACTGTCATCGCTTCACCGCGAATCCTGATACCGATTTTAGAGCTTTACCAGCACGCCGACGGCTCGATAACAATACCAAAACCACTCCGCCCATATATGAACGGCAAAGAAACAATCAATAAACATTCATGACACAAGGAACTTGATTATGACCAAAGAAGAAGTTCTCGAATTTGCAACAAAAAATCCTGTCTTGAGTCTTGCCTCTTGAGTTTGTCAAAATTACTCTTGAGTCTGGGGTCTTGAGTCTGTAGTCTGTTTTGCTATGGACGACATCCAGCGAAAATTAGCCCTGATTGACCAGCAATTAGCTGGCAGAAATCTTCATAAGCAAATCGTAAGCACCTGCCCCCTTGTTTTTGTCGCCGTTGGCCTTATAGCAGGGATCCTGATACAACATACATTGCTCGGGTCGCGGTTCCTCTGGCTCTGGTTGATACTGCTTGGTCTGCTTACAGCAGCAACCATTTTCTTCTTTATCATCCAACGATCTTCTTCTAATCACCACTCACTACTCACCACTCACCAATACGCCACAGCGTACTTGGCCCTGGCCTGCTTCGTATGCCTTGGTGCGATTCGGATGATAAGTTTTCATCAGCCGAAGCCAAACGACATCAGCAATCTTGTCACCGATGAGCAGAAACTGGCAACGATTCGAGGCCTGATTGTTACCGAGCCGTATGTTAACAAAAACCGAAACTGGGAGTTCGCCAGATTCAAGTTTACCGACCCGGTAACCAGTTTCTACCTTAAGCTTAACGAAGTAGAAACTACTCACGGCTGGGCAAAGGCGACCGGCACCGTTCGAGTACAGGTTGATGAGCCTGTCCTGGATTTAAAAGCCGGTGACAATATACAGGCGTACTGCCGTCTGGACAGATTCGGCCCCCCTACCAACCCCGGCCAGTTTGATGTGGCCAAGTACCTGGCGAGGAAAAATGTCTTTATCGCCGCATCTGTACAATCACGCGATGGCATTGAGATTCTTCGCTTCGCTCAGAATGACGGCTGGTCAGGTATTTTCACAAAACTAAAAAGCAGGCTCAGGCAATCGGCTGCACAGGCATTGTTGGGTAATGTGTCGCCGGAGGAGCCAAGCCGAGGATTACTGGAGGCATTGCTGTTGGGGTATAGAGGAAATATCGATAGCGGCACTTACAGGGCATTCCGCAAAACCGGCCTGCTGCACTTTATCAGCCTGTCCGGAATGCACCTCGGCATTTTGATAGGGATTATCTGGTGGCTGTGCAAAACGGCAGGTTTAATGAAACCTGCCCGCGCGGTTATTTGTATAGTTGCGATTAGCATATTTCTGTTAATTGTCCCGCCGAGAGCACCTACGCTAAGGGCGGCTATTATATGTTGCGTCTTCTGCGTATCATTTTTCTTTCACCGATATTCCAATCCCATCAACACATTATCTTTAGCAGCGCTCATTCTTTTACTTATAAGGCCGACACAGTTATTCGAGGCCGGCTGGCAGCTCTCCTTCGGAACAGTGCTCGGAATTCTACTTTTTGCGAACCGAATCCACTTCTTTCTATATGAAAAAATAACGGGTTTGTCTTGGGGTAATAAAGTTCCAAAAACAAGGCCATTTTATCGAATAATTTCAAAGCCGGGGCCTTATGTATTGAGATTGTTTTCTATAGGTCTGGCTGCCTGGCTGGGCGGTGCAGGTATCTTACTCTACCACTTTTACACAATCACGCCATTAGCGAGCATTTGGACTGTGCTGGTCTTTCCAATGGTCAGTACAATCCTGGTATTAGGGTTCTTGAAGATAATTCTATTTTTCTTGTTGCCGACGTTGAGCACTTTTTTAGGAATTATTGTTACCCTCTTGTCAAGCTCTCTTATTTGGGTTGTAAGGCTTATGGCCCATCTGGATATTTCAGAGATACTGATAGGTCAGGTGCCGCTTGCATTGATAATTTTATATTACTGCTTTGTTCTTTTTACCGGTTTTGTTTATTTCAAGCGTCCCCTGATAAAAAAAGTAATCTGCACAGCGATGTTTTTAACAATGTTTGTTTTTCTGGGTGCTACGAAATGGCAAAGGACACATCGGGACAATTTAGTCATCACCTGTCTTGACGTCGGCCACGGCCAGGCAATATTCGCTCAGCTTCCAGGCAAAGCCAACGTCCTGTTTGACGCAGGCTCGCTGCACAAAAGCGACATCGGCGGACGAATTATTGCACCGTTCTTAGATCGTACCGGAATAAATAAAATCGATTCCATTATCATAAGCCATGATGATATAGACCATATAAATGGAATACCCCGGACTGCCGAACACTGCCAGGTCGGCGAGGTTTATGCCAATAAAGTCTTTTTTGATAAGGCCGACCAATGGAGCGCAGCAAAATTTCTTAATGACTGCTTAACCCAGAAGGGTATTAAAATACAATCCCTGGACGAAGATTTGAATTTAAGCAGCAGTGCTAATATAAAAATACTCTGGCCGATTGAACAGATATTCCAGAATGAAGAATTAGGCGACAACGACAAATCATTAGTTTCATTGCTCGAATTTGCCGGCACCGAAATACTTTTATGCTCCGACATTGAAAATTTCGCACAAAGAGAGCTGCTCCGGCTGTATCCAGACCTAAAAGCCGACATCGTCGTTGTTCCTCATCACTGCTCGGTCAATACGTTAGAGGCAAATTTTTTGGAAAAACTCGATGCGGATATTTTGATATGCAGTTGTGACCGAATCCAATACGAAAGACAACAACAGATGATAAAAGCAAAAACCAGCGCCAAGTCGTTCTATACACACAAACACGGTGCCATTGCTGTCTCTATCAGCAGTGACGGTGTGATGGAGACTAAAACATTTGTCCCGTAGTTAGCTGTTGGTCTTGCGTGGTTCGCAAAGCCAAATGAGAATCATACGTCGTCTATCTGCGGTATTGTGCAAAAATTGTTTTTAAGCAATACGCAATGAGGAAACTCACCTCATATGCACCACGATTTCGACTCTTCGGTTTTTCGCTTTACCGCTGGCGGTTGAATTGGATGCGACAGGCTGGCTTTCTCCACAACCTGCTGCTTTTATCTTTTCTTCAGGGATTCCTCGTTTGACCAGGTATCTAAGCACAGTAAGAGAACGTTGAGCGGAAAGTTCCCAGTTGTCCTTCCATTTTGATTTTTTGATGGGGTCCGTGTCGGTATGGCCTAAAACCTCAATTTGCTTTCCGGCATATTTGTCCCGAAGTACCGAATGAATATGGTCAAGCTCCGAGCTGGTTGCTTTTTTGAGCTCGGCTTTTCCCGAATCAAACAATATTGCATTAGGAAGCGTTACTGTAATCGTTCCTTTAGATGGGTCGAAGGCGACATCGTAGCCCTCTCCAAAACCGGTTACATCGGCTGGTGTTTTTCTGCGCTCTTCAATCTGTCTCTGGAGCTCTTCGATTGTCATCTGGTCTTGTGAAATACGGTCGATAAGCTGACCCTTTTCAGACCTTTCGCGTTCGAGAAGACCCTTTACATTTTCATGCTCGACGCTCAGAGCGTTATATTTTTTCTCCCAGTTTGTACAGCCGGGCAAAAGGGCCAATACTACAAGACAAATCAGCAAAGCGATTGTTTTTTTGTTGGTGGTTTGCATTTGATATCTCCTTATAATATTGAATTTTGGCTTTCCTTTTCAGCGATAAAAAACAAAACTCAAATAATCGCGAATCCAATCATGTAGAATCATAACAACAAATATACCCAAAGACAAGAACGGACCATAAGGAATTTGTCGAATTTTTTTAAAAAACATCTGAAAGCCCGCCCAGGCCAGGCCAAAAAATGGTGCCACAAAAAATGCCACAAAGACGTAAAGCGGCCCTATTACCGCCCCTGCAGCGCCCATTAGATGCACATCACCGAGACCCATTGCTTCTTTTCCGAAGGCCAAGGTGCCAAAGATGCGGATGCTCCAGACAATACCACAGCCCACGAAGTAACCCCACGCACTGCCCAGAAGTCCCGCAACGACAGGATGTTGCGAGAAATTCTCCCACCATATCCATACCGTTGTAACTTCCCTGACAATCCAAAGCCCTGCCATCGAGCAGACGATAATAGGCAGCAAGAAGATGATTTCTCTGCACGCCTCCAGACGATGGTTAAACGCGTTAGAAGTCCAGTCCGGTTCTGTAGAAATGGCCTCTGATGACTTGCTTCTAACGGGATTAACCTGCGGTTTTGCTGATTCTTCGTCCTTATCGGGCCGGTCAGTTTCCGCTGCCCCCTTTTGTTGCTCAATCCCTTTTTCATCTTCGGCAACGTCTGATTCGTAACTTCTTTTAATCAAACCACTTGCTAACAGCACCAGGGATACAACCAGCCCTACCGTTGCCCCGACGGCCAGCGCACCAGTATGTGCCGATGCACTCGGCAAAAGTGAATACGCACGAATCAGGGTAGGATCAATTATATAAACTCCGACCGCTGAGCCGATAAACCCGGCTGCGGTAACAAACCAGCAAATAGACAGTGGAATAATCCAGTACTCTAAATCAATCGCTGAGGCGGCAATAAAAGCTCCCAACATAATGATGTGAAGAAGATAGATAAGCCAGCCTCCGCCCACAAATGACCTGAGGCCATCTCGCAAATTGGCCTGAAAATATAAAATGAAAAGGCCTAAGAAAATTAAACCGGTCAGCAGTTCTATGACAAAATAACGCGGCGAAATCGGCGCTCTGCAGTACCGACACTTCCGCCCCAAAAGCAGCCACGAAGCCAGCGGTATATTGTCGTAAAAACGAATATTCTTACCACACGCCGGACAAGCTGAAGGCGGAGTTACCAAAGACTTATCACGAGGTAAGCGATAAATGACAACGTTCAGAAAGCTGCCTATGCAACAGCCGAACGAAAAGATAAAGAAAAACCATATCCAATCCGGTACTGCCACAATGTCTCCCTAATAAGAAATTCGAAGCACGAAATCCAAACAAACTCGAAATTCAAATGTTCAAAACTGACTTTTACGAACATCCAGTATCGAAAATCAAGCCAAGTTATTTCAAGCCTAAATATTTTCTTATATGCCTTGCTAAGTGGTTATCAATCTCGATGTGCCTCGGAACGGGTTGTTTCCGGCCAGTAGATGGGTTTATGTAGATGTCGTGCCTTGCTCCAGCTCTTAATAAAACACAGCCATCTTTTGTGAGCTGGCGGATGAATTTCTTTCGCTTCATATTGCAATTTCTTTCATCTTGTGTTCTTCAGGCACCTCATCCATAGCCATCAATAGATACGCATCCTTAATATTCTCCTCTAATTCCTCCAGAGTTTCTCCCTGGGTCATAATTTCTGGATGCTCAAGAAGCTTTCCCAACCAATATTTCTCACCCTTCCAATAAATCAGGGTCATTTTTGTTTTCATAGCCGTTGCTCCCGTTACTCTGACGGTTTAACTTATGATAATATTATAACACATGGCCCTACTATCTCAATCAGTGCTTATCCATATCTAACAAAGAACCGTTTTTAGCCAACCAATCTCTAATAATCAGCTTTACTTTTGCCTTTCTTGTTAACTGCAGCAGCCGAAAGCAAAGATAAAGACAAGCCAAATCCAATCCGGTACTGCCACAATCTCTCCTATTCTAAAGTGCCTAAAGTATGGATATCAGCATATCAGGAAATCAGGATGCAGGTTATCAGTATATCAGGGTATCAGGAAAAATAAACCTGATGTTCTGATAACCTGATGCCCACTACCTGATAATCTGATACTCTAATATCCTGAAACTTTAGCTCACTTTACACTTTTCTTTTTCTTGTTGACCACCGCGGCCACTTTCGCAGGCAAACCGAACAAACGTATAAAGCCGGTCGCATCAGTTGGGTCGTATTCGGCGCCCATCTTAAAGCTCGCTAAGTCGGTCTTGTACAAACTGTTCGGGCTTTTTATACCGGCCGGTGTGCACCGTCCTTTGAACAATTTCATTTTAACCTCACCGGTGACATTCCGCTGCGTAACATCGACAAACGCATCAAGCGCCTCTCGAAGCTGACAAAACCACAGGCCGTAATAAACCAGCTCGGCATATTTCAGAGCGAGCTGTTGTTTATAGTGCATAGTTTCCCTGTCAAGTGTCAGGCTCTCAAGAGCATTATGAGCCGTAACGAGAATAGTTCCACCAGGCGTCTCATATACGCCCCGCGACTTTATACCAACCAGCCGATTTTCAACAAGGTCCACCTGCCCGATACCATGTTTGCCGCCGAGCTTATTCAGCGCTTCAATAAACCTCACGCCGCTTGTTAACTTGCCGTTAAGCTTTACCGGAATGCCTTCGAGAAAACCTATCGTAACGTAGTCCGGCTTATCAGGTGTTTTCGAAACAGGCTGTGTGATAACAAATAAATCGTCCTTCGGCTCGTTGGCTGGGTCTTCCAGGTCCGCACCTTCGTGGCTGATGTGCCAGAGATTGCGGTCGCGGGAGTAGATTTTTTTCTTTGTCTGCTCGATGGGGATTTTGTGTTTTTTGGCGTAATCAACCGCCGCCTCACGGGAAGTTAATGTAAATTTAGGGTCTTTCCACGGCGCGACAATCTTCAGCGAAGGGTCCAGCGCCATATAGGTGATTTCAAAACGTACCTGGTCGTTGCCTTTGCCTGTTGCGCCGTGAGCTACCGCTGTCGCACCTTCAGCGTGTGCAGCTTCGACCTGATGCTTGGCAATCAAAGGCCGGGCAACACTCGTCCCTAACAGATACTCTTTTTCATAGACCGCACCTGCCTTAAGCATCGGCCAGAGATAATCTTCGACAAATTCTTTGCGCAGGTCTTTAACTACGCACTTGACCGCTCCGCTCGCCAGTGCTTTACGTTTAATGTCGGCTAATTCATCGCCCTGCCCTAATTCAGCCGCAAACGCTATTACATCATAGCCGTAGGTTTCCTTAAGCCACGGCAGAATCACACTTGTATCCAGTCCCCCGCTATATGCCAACACCACTCTTTCAATTTTGCTTTTACCCTTAGCCATTGAAATTTTCCTTAACGAGTTTACATCTCTAATCCCAGTACATCGCGGGCTGTATTACGAAATTGGCGGCAGCGACGCTGGGCATCAAGTGCTGATTCGGCATCGGCGGATTCACCAGGATAGCGAAAAGTCACAGCAAAATCCGAAAGGTACGCAAGGTCTTCTCGAAAGCTTTCCCACGCTGGTTCGAGTTCAAGAATTTGTTCGAGTAAAGCAACCAAATCGTGGATTTTGCTGAATGTTATATCCGCCTCACAAAGCCGGGCCTTTAAGTATTTTTCGGCGCATTGTTGCGCGTGAAAACAAATGCCGTCATAGTTGGGATTATCCGTCACCTGGCATTCGCGCTCCATCATAGCGAAGTCTCCCTCTGCTTTGGCGACCCACTCAGCGGTCATCGGCTTCATAGAGCACCTTCCCTTCTTCGATAATCTCCCGCATAAAGTCATCACCCATTTCCATTCGCTGGCGCACCTTATCAGAAGTGCGAACGAGCAGGTCTATAGGGAATCCGGGCCGAAGCTTCATCCTAATTTCGACCGATTTATCCACACTTCTACCCTCAAAAGGCCCGATGACCAGCAGGTCAACATCCGAGTCTTCTGTGACTACACCTCGCGCATAAGAGCCAAATAGTATGACTCGTTCAGCGCCAAACT